>DASQBW010000830.1:0-1980 GCA_035635015.1 Draconibacterium sp.
CCCGTGGGTGCACAAAACCGACGACGGTACCTATTATCTGATTGCCACCGCTCCGGAATACGACCGTATTGTAATCCGTAAAGCGTCCACCATTAACGGGCTAAAGGAAGCACAGGAAAAAGTAGTGTGGCGTAAACACGAAACCGGAGATATGGGAGCTCACATTTGGGCCCCCGAACTGCATCGGATTGACGGAAGCTGGTACATTTATTTCGCGGCCGGAGAAGCCGATAATGTATGGAACATCCGAATGTGGGTATTGTCGAACACCTCTGACGATCCAATGACAGGAGAGTGGAAAGAAGAAGGACGCATTGAAAGTGATATTGAATCGTTTTCACTTGATGCCACTACATTTGAACACAAAGGCAAACGCTATTTAATTTGGGCGCAAAATGTACGCGGAGGCGGCCATGGTACCGCACTGGTATTGTCCGAAATGGAAAATCCAACCACCTTAACCGGCCCGGAACTAGTAATTACCGAACCTCTGTTGAACTGGGAACGTCAAAAATATAACGTAAACGAAGGACCGGCAGTGATTAAACACGGCGGAAGAATATTTGTGAGCTACTCAGCCAGTGCTACCAACCACTTTTATAGTATGGGTCTGCTTTGGATTGATGAAGACGCCGACATCCTGGATATTAAAAACTGGCACAAATCGCCAGGACCGGTATTTTATACCAACGATGAAATGAAGCGATATGGTCCGGGACATAATTCGTTTACCACATCAGAAGATGGAGAAACTACAATTATGATTTACCATGCCCGCGATTACAAGGAAATTCAGGGACCGGAGTTAAATGATCCAAATCGTGCCACCCGTGCACGACCGGTACAATGGACCGAAGATGGATTCCCTGATTTTATGCAGTATATAGGTGATTAATCAACTATTAAGGTTGGTGATACCTTCACTTGAAGTGAGGGTATTACTAATCTTAGCTCATGTAAATCTACTTCACACAACTCACCACCAAAGGCAAATGCCTTCCTCCAAAAATCTCTTGTTTAAAATTGGCGTAGAATTGTACGTTTCGGAAACCGGCATTTATCAGCAGTGTTTTTAATTCCGTACTTTTTAAAGCCAGTAAAGGTGTTTCGTTCGAGACAATGCGGTTTAACGTTTTAATTTCCAAATTGGTTTGAAAACCGATTAAATCAGAGCCATCAGTGAATTTATAATGACGCACAAACTTAATGTTTTCTGTATCAATTATGGGTAGTTCTTCAACCGGTTCGCTGCAAATATAATCGTAGTTCAGCAGCTGCATGAGTAGTTGTCCACCAGGTTTTAAGACCTCACTGGCACCATCCAGCATCTTTGCAATTAGTGCTGTTGAGTTAAGGTGAACCAAAGTATTTCCAAAGCACAGCACTGCATCAAATTGCTGCGTTTCAAAATCCTGCGCCAATTCCAGCATATTTCCCTGCTGAAAAGCAATCCCCTCCTGTTTTTTGCTCCTGATGGCCTGTTGCAGCAGATCTTCATTCAAATCAATTCCGGTAACTTCTGCCCCACCTTTTGACAATTGAAAGGCCAGTTCGCCCGTGGCACATCCAATATCAAGAATATGTTTCCCATGCAATTCCCCAAGCTTGTTTCTTACAAACTTCAGCTGCATGGGATTAAATGGAAATATCTCGGAATAATACTTAGAAATGGAGGTATAAAAAATATTTTGCAAATCAGTCATAGCCAAAGTTACAAATATTGCTCAACAATACTTTTTACTTCGCTGGCCGGTCGCACGCCCATCCCACTCCATTTTAGTTCTCCGTCTTTAAACAGCATCAGCGTTGGAATGCTCCTGATCTGGTATTTTGAGGCAATACTTGGATTGCGGTCTACATCTACTTTTATGATTTTAATATTTTCTTTCAGGTCCGATTTTACCTGTTTTAATATGGGTGGCATTTGTTTGCAAGGGCCACACCAATCGGCATAAAAATCGACCAGAACCGGACGTTTAC
>DASQBW010000831.1:0-15969 GCA_035635015.1 Draconibacterium sp.
GCAATTTGTATTGTGGTGGGAATTGGTATCGGGCATTTTGCCGGAGACAGTATTCAGTTTTTAAGTAATTTGGAAATTTACGAAGTAAATATTCCGGTTGCCCTATTAATTTGGGCGATGATTTATCCGATGATGTTGCAGGTTGATTTCTCCAGTATCCGAAACGTAGGAAAACGCCCAAAAGGTATCATCCTTACTCTGGTTGTAAACTGGCTGATAAAACCTTTTACAATGGCATTTTTTGCATGGATTTTCTTCTCGAAGATCTATTCGGCTTTTATCTCGCCCGAGCAGGCCGGCGAATACATTGCCGGTGCAATTTTGTTGGGGGCAGCACCTTGTACTGCAATGGTTTTTGTGTGGAGTTATTTAACCAACAGTGATCCAAATTACACGCTGGTGCAGGTTTCGGTTAACGACCTGATTATTTTGGTGGCTTTTATTCCAATTGTTGGATTGCTGCTGGGAATAACAAATATTACCATTCCGTACGACACGCTGGTTGCCAGTATCGTTGTTTTTGTGGTCGTTCCGCTGATGGCGGGTTACATTACGCACAAAATACTGGTGAAACAAAAAAGCGAAGAATGGTTTAAAACTACCTTTCTACCCGCGTTTAAACCGGTTTCAATAATTGCACTGTTGTTTACACTGGTTTTGCTGTTCGCTTTTCAGGGAAATATTATCGTTAAAAATCCGCTAATTATTGTTTTGGTAGCTATTCCGCTGGTTATACAAACCTACTTTATCTTTTTTGTGGCCTGGTTTGGTGGTCGAAAATTAAAGCTGCCACATGCCATTTGCTCACCGGCTGCAATGATTGGTGCCAGTAACTTTTTCGAGTTGGCCGTGGCTGTTGCAATTGCTTTGTTTGGGCTGCAGTCGCCGGCTGCAATGGTTACCGTAGTTGGTGTTTTGGTTGAAGTTCCGGTAATGTTATCGCTGGTAAGATTGGCCAATAAGTGGAAGTATTAGCCCGAAAACAAAACAGGTATTGAGTTATAAGTACTAAAGCGTATTAGAAGAAAAGAACAGGTAACAGTTGGCAAAACGGCTAAATGTTACCTGTTTTTTGTTTTAGTGCCACAGCTACTAGGTATAAAGAATTGTCTCAATTCAACTGCTATCTTTGCAGCACCAAAAACAAAAACCAGAAATGATCGATTTAAAAATAGATAAAGAGAAATGCACCCAATGTGGTTTGTGTGCCGCCGATTGCCCAACATTGGTTATCAATCCAAAGAGTGAATACCCCGAGATAAAAGAGGGCAAAGAAGAGCACTGTATTAAATGTCAGCATTGTTTGGCAATATGTCCAACGGCAGCATTGTCGATTTGGGGCAAAAAGCCCGATGACAGTATTCCGGTAAAGAGTAGATTTGTAGATACCGAGGATTTGGCACAATTGATAAAAACCCGCCGCTCGATTCGAAAATTTAAACCCGATGAACTTGAAAAGGAATTCATTCACGAGTTGCTGGTAACAGCTGCATACGCTCCAACCGGACACAATAAAAATGCAGTATTGTTCTCTGTTGTTGATAACCGATCAGATCTTGAAAAATTCCGTGAAACCGCTTATGCCGGAATAAAAAGGGCTTTTGCAGAAGGTAATCTGCCAGCACCAATGGCTTTTATAAACGACTTTCAGCGACTGTGGTACAGCAAACAGATTGATGTGGTTTTCAGAAATACCCCGCATTTACTTATAGCATCGGCACCAAAAACTATTGCTACACCCGAAACAGATGCTACCATCGCATTAAGTTATTTTGAATTGCTTGCAAACAGTAATGGCCTTGGCACACTGTGGAATGGCTTTGTGAAATGGATTATTCGTGATATCGTACCGGAGCTGGGAAGCAAAATCGGACTACCAGATGATCATGTGATAGCGGGTGTGTTATTGTTTGGAAAACCGGCTGTAAAATATGCACGTTCTGTTCAGAGTGAAGGGTTGCATTTAAACCGAATTACGCTCTGATACAAGGACAAATGAACATAAAAAGGTGAGAGAAGCCAGAATTAAACACCAACTTTTAAATAAGTAGTTATATTTGTTTCGGTTCACAATAATAAAATGCTGTGAAGCGATCAGAAGCTAAATCACAAAAGTAGTGCACGCCATAATTGTTGGTCTGCAATTTAATTTATGGGAAAAAGAGTTGTAGTAACCGGAATTGGAGCATTAACTCCAATCGGAAATAACATAAACGAATTTTGGGCTAACGCAGTAAAAGGAACAAGCGGTGCTGCACCGATTACCCGATTCGATACCACCAATTTTAAAACAAAGTTCGCTTGTGAGCTTAAAAATTACGATGTAAATGATTATCTCGATCGTACTGATATTAAGCGCACCGATCTTTTTTCGCAATATGCGTTAATCGCTACTGAAGAAGCGCTTACTGATAGCAGGCTTGATTTACAAAGTATTGATCCGTATGATATTGGCGTGATTTGGGGCTCGGGTCAGGGAGGATTAGATATCTATGAAAAAGAGACAAAGATATTTGCTAAAACAGGAATTCCGCGGTTTAGCCCTATGCTTGGACCCAAAATGCTCATCAATATGGCAGCGGGCATTATTTCGCTGAAATACGGATTGAAAGGAATGAGCTTCACCACCGCTTCAGCGTGTGCAACTTCCAATACTGCTATAATGGATGCCTATAATTACATAAAACTGGGTAAAGCGAAGGTTTTTGTTACAGGTGGATCAGAGGCCGGTATCATTGAAATGGGGATTGGCGGTTTTAATGCCATGCGTGCCCTGTCGGTAAATAACGATCATCCCGGGGAAGCGTCGTGTCCGTTTGATATTAAACGCGATGGATTTGTTATGGGAGAAGGTGCCGGAACATTGATTTTGGAAGATTATGAACATGCCAAACAACGCGGAGCAAAAATATATGCAGAAATTGTTGGTGCTGCTATGACTTCGGATGCCTACCATGTTGCAGCATCGCATCCTGACGGCGAAGGTGCGGCAAAAGCTATGGAACTGGCATTAAAAGAAGCCGGAATAGTACCCGATGAGGTGGATTACCTCAATGCTCATGCCACATCTACACCCATTGGCGATATCAGCGAAATAAATGCAGTACGTCGTTTGTTTGGTGAAAATCCAAAGAACCTGCGAATCGGGGCATCAAAATCGATGACAGGCCATTTGCTGGGGGCAGCCGGAGCAGTAGAATCGATCCTTTGTATTAAAGCCATTGAAAAAGGCATCATCACTCCAACTATCAACACCACCGAGGTCGATCCGGTAATTCCGAAATCAATCAATATTGTAACCGGAGAAAGTGTGGATACCAACGTAAATGTTGCGATTACCAACAGCTTTGGTTTTGGGGGGCACAATGCTACTTTGGTATTTAAAAAGTGGCAAGAATAGAATTAACGCAGGAATACGCAGTTGAGATAAATCAGCTAATCTGCGAAATTTGCGGGAAACTATTTCTGCACTTCCTGCAAACGAAAAATATCATACTGTTTCTGATCATAAGGGTAATCCCAGCATCCCATTCGGTGATAAAGTTCTCCTCCAAATCCTTTCTTGTAAATATGCACCCCATGTAGCGGATGACTTTGATTTAAGTTGGGTGCAGAACCAAACATGTCGTATTCTGTACAACCCCACTTTTTCGAAATTCGTATCGATTCCCATTGAAGTGCGTAGCTGGCCATTAAATTATCTTTGCATGAAGTGGAGGCTCCGTAAAAATAAGTCCCGCGGTTCCGCGATAAAACGAGGAACATCGACGAGAGAAATCGTCCGGCAATATCGGCCATCAGCATTTTTACGGTAACACCCTTTTTACTGTTATCCTGGTTTTTCAGAATAGAGGAAAAGTAGTCCTGGCTTTGCATTACCATATTATGACGCATGGCTGTATCGCAGTATAGTTTATACCAATCGCCGATATGTTGCGGACCGTATTCACACACCCGTATTCCTGCTTTATCCGCTTTTCGGACGTTGTACCGTGTGTTATACCGCATATTGTAAAGCAAATCTTGTTCGTCCAAAGTTAGGTCGAGAAAGAAAGTATTTTTAGGCAGGTTATCTTCGATACTTTTTTTTACGTTCCAGTTGATGGTGTTAAAGTTTAAGCGGTATTCCTGTGTTTGGGCGGGTGGCGGACCAATCCAGTTTCCATTTATATCGAAATAATCATCTTCTGCGGCCCACTGGTTTTCCCAGGTTAGGTCGTATCGAATAAAAATACAGTTAACGGGCAGGTGTGGTCGTATCGATTCGGATAACTGCTCTAAAAGCAACCCCTGGTTTTCAAAAGTGGGCTCCAGTTTTGGGCCATACGGAACATAGGCAAAACAAGCATTGGAGTTCACAAACTTGATAAGGACAAGCAGATCTTCCCCTTTTTTCTCCAGCGAATTGGCATTTGTAACCAATAAATCATGCGAAATAGTGAGCTCGAAAGCCATTGGAATAAAGCCCTGATCCCTTTTTATTCGACCCCAAAAGGTAGTTTGAGGCAAAATGTTTGTTGCTTGAAGCTCTTCAATATTTTTTTTAGCCAGTTCGCAGATCATACTGTTTAAACGCTCAAATTATGCCACTTAAATAGTTGCCATTGTTTCTTTTGGGTCGCGAAACTAAAAAAATCATGTGCGAACAAAAAATTGTAGAGGGGGTAATCTTTAAGAAGTTAAACTTCAGATAATATGATGTCTACCAGTAATTTCTACTTACTTTTCCGGGTTTGAATATTGATATAAAAACTGCTAAGATCAAAATAGGAGTCATATAAAGGCACATAATAACATGATTAGTATTGTATTAAGTATAATCCGGAAATTTTAGTGCACAATCACCAACTACTAAGTAAACCTTTATCTAATAATGTTTTTCTCCTAATTCTTCTATACTCTACCCTTATACCATTCATGTTTACCTCCTTGTGCGTGCTGATAGGTTTTGTTTAATAGCGTCTCAATCTCTTTTTCCGTCATTGGTTTAAAATTGCGGGTTATTTCAAGGTTTTGCCTATAATGCTCCAGGTACTCTGTTCCGGAAACTAATGTAGATACCGGCATGGTCATTGAAAAGCGCAGACACTCTTCAATGGTTGCAATACCTTCTCTTACAATTGCACCCGAAGCTACCGACTTCATACCAATAATGCCAATGTTTTTTTCCAGCAGGATTGGAATGATTTGCTGCGTGAAACTCAGGTAGTGATGATCCAATACACTAATAGGCATTTGTACGGTTTCCCAGTCAAATCCCTTGTCTAACATTGCTTTATGAATATGAGGTCGTGTGTGTCCGGTAAATCCAATATGATGAATAACTCCTTCTTCCTTTTTCTTTTGAACGTAATCAAGTACACCGCTGGAATAGATTTTTTCCACTGCCTCCATACTCTCTATTTCATGGAATTGCCATAAATCGAGGTAGTCGGTTTGCAATCGTCTAAGACTGGTTTCCAGGTGCTCCTGTGCAGTTTCGGGATCGCGGCCATGGTGTTTGGTCATCAAAATTGCCTTTTTGCGGTAACCATCTTTTAATGCTTTCCCCATTAGTTCTTCACTACGCCCATTGTTATAATGCCAGGCATTATCCAAAAAGTTAACACCGTTATCAAGTGCTTCACGAATAAGGGTAACTGATGTTTCATCAGTAATATTCCGGTTGCCAATATGAGCTCCTCCGACGCCAATCAGAGAAACCTCCAAACCCGTTTTACCAAGTGTGCGGTAAGGTATTCCGTTCTTTACAAATGAGGAATTAAGACCTATTAATGACATGCCTGCCACTGTGGCTGCAGTGTTTGTAATAAATTCACGACGTTTCATTCTAGTTGTTTTAAGTTGATACTTTAATAATGTGAAAACCAATTAACTTATCCTCCCGTTTTCTCCCGTATTTAATACTAACACTATAACTATCAATTTGTTTGCGAATAAGATCTGTTCTCTTATTTCAAGCTTGGCAGGTTGTGTATCAACAAATCTCACACTCGTAAACAGCCACGAAATCCCCTGGCTGAATAGTAAGATTCTGCTCCGTTGTGGTAGATAAATGTAGTCTCGTATCGAAAATCGCCAAAAAGTGCACCTCCTAGTTGCCGGATTGGAGCAGGCGTATAAATCCAACTTGATGTTTTTGTATCGAAATTTTCCAACAGTTGCAGTTTCCTGTATTGTTTTTCTGTAAGGATTTCAATCCCTATCTCGGCAGCCATCCCAATCGCACTGTGCCTGGGTTTGAATTTTTTTCGCGACTCAAGGGCTTCTAGGTCATAACAAACACTTCTGCGTCCTGCAGGGCTTTGTTTTGAGCAATCATAAAAATGGTATTCGTTTTTATCAGTATCGTATTCCACGATATCCGGCTCTCCTCCGGTTTCTTCCATTTTATTCAGTGCCCACATTTTATATGAATTATGCTTAATTCGGGGTTTAATTTTTATCCAATCTAATCCTGTGTGCCGGTGCATATTTTTCTCAAAGCGTGTTTGCAAAATCTGGAGTAACTCCGCGCTTTGTTCGCGAGAAAGTATCTGCTTATTTGTTGTTCTTGACATCAATTATCTTACTTGTTGTTCGTCTTTACAATTTACTTAAAAATTATTGAAGCAATTACAACCAATAAAAAATATCTTTTAACTTTAAAGGGTTTAATACGTTTTTAATCGATTTTTAAAAACTAACAATAACTAAACTATGAAAAAACTTGTAATCCGATTTTTTGGAATTCTTTTCTTTATGGCGTTTGTCATTACTTCATCTCTTGCTCAGATTAATGCCTATGTAGATACCTTGTATGTTCCTGCCAAAGAAGATCCGGAACCGGGTTCAATGTATCCAAGAGTAATTTGTCTTGAACATCAGCAAAATGGAGGGAATGGTATATTACTTGCCACCTTCGAGCATTATATTCCGGGAATGCGCTCATTCCCGATCTACCGAAGCACAGATAATGGTAAAAATTGGAAGCTGTTTTCAAAGGTTGAAGATACATACAAAGGACACGGCAATAAATATCAGCCGGTTTTATTTGAGTTGCCAAAACAGATCGGCGATTTTCCTGCCGGTACCATATTGTGTGCGGGAAATATGATTCCTGAGGATAACTCGTCTACAGAGTTGACACTGTACAAAAGCAGTGACGGAGGAAAAAACTGGGATTTTGTAAGCAGTATTGTTGAAGGGGGCAGGGCAATCTACAATCCAGAGCTTAATGAGTCTCCCGTTTGGGAACCTTATCTTTACCTCGACGATGAAGACAATCTGATATGCTACTACTCTGATGAGCAACGAAAATCACAAAATTTTAATCAACATTTGTGTCACAGAGTTTCTACTGATGGAGGGAAAACCTGGGGCGAGGAAGTAATCGATGTTGCTGTCCCTGATATGACTACCCGTCCTGGAATGCCAATTGTGCAAAAATTACCGAATGGTAAATTCTTTATGATTTATGAAGTTGTTGGTTTGCCTGATGTTCCTGTGTATTTCCGCTTATCGGATAACGGAAGAGACTGGGGTGAGCCTATGCATTTAAAAACTAAAATATTAGACAGTAAAGCGAACTTTCTGAGGGGAACACCTTATATAGTCTGGACACCGCTTGGTGGTAAGAACGGGACACTAATTGCCACACCACACCGCATGATGATAGACGGTGAAGCAGTTGGAAATGGGATGATGATCAACAAAAATCTGGGAGAAGGACCCTGGACTTTGGTGAAAACAGCAATCGACTGGAATCCTGATATGCACAGTGGTGGCTATAGTCAGGCAATGGCGATTACAAACGACGGCAAAAGCCTGATTAATATTGTACCTGTACCTTTTGATGGCAATAAAAGTATGTTGATTTACGCCATTTACGATATTGAAGATATAATTGGACAGTAGTAATTTGAACCAAAACAATATTTTCTTAAATTTAAGATTTTCGGAGCAGTAAATTGTTTGTCTAAACCAGGTTTGAGGAGAACTATCTTTACATATAAATTAAAATCTAAACGATCAAAAATGAAAAAATTACTAGTATTTGCAGGCATTTTATTAATGATGCTTGGTGCTGTAACAGCAAAAGAACCTCTAAAAGATTATAGTTTTATTCGGGGTGTATGTCATGGAGTATATGGCGATCAGGAAATATTGATGCGCGACATCGGGTTTATGGAGCGTTTAAACCTTAACAGTACCCGGGTATGGCTCAGTAAAGGAAGGTACGACAGAGATCCTCAGGGATATATTAACACCCTGGTGAACTATGTGCGCACACTTAACGAGCATGATATTACCGTTATGCCGATTTTGTTTAACGGAAATAACTTGGATCCGGCATTGATAAAGGATGAAGCCCGCGAAGGTTGCGAAGAGTATACAACAGCTATTGTAAATGCGTTAAAGGATGAAGAAGGACTTTTAATGTGGGATATCATGAACGAACCTAACTGTAATGATTATTACTTAAAAGCTGAAACTCCTGAGATACAGAAAGCACATGAAGCTGAAATTACTGAATTCGTTCGCCATTTTATTAATTATATTAGAGATATTGATTCGAAGAATGCAATTACAGTAGGTCACATGTATCCACGTTTCTGCGAAAATACAAACGATCTGGTTGATGTAATATCATTCCACGATTACCTCGAGACCCGTGCGCGTGTTGAGGCAAGTTATGTATTGGCTGAAACATTTAAAGAAAAATACAACAAGCCATTAATCAATAGTGAAATGGGATGTTTAGGACGTTCAAATCCTTACGATATGGCGATCGAAGTTTGTGAAAATCATAATGTAGGATGGTATGTATTTAACCTGGTTTCCAGCGGTTATTGGGGAGCTATTCATGGTTTGGTTTATCCTGACGGAACCATTCGGGATCCTTCTGTAATTGCTGCTTTGTTTGGCTTCTACAGAAAACGCGACTTAAATACAAGCATCAAGGTGAATCCAAATATGGAAGGGCATGCTTTAATGGCCGTTAAATTGGTTGAAGAGGTACTGGGTGGCGAAACTGAAGTATTCAGGTTCTCGCAAAAACCTGTAGATGATATACTTGAAGCTGCAGAATACTGTGCCAATCAATTGGAAGCTGCAGAGATGGTTCCAATGCATGAGCCACCAACAGCAAAAATTGAAACTTGGCGTGCCATGTCGGATGACGAAAAGGAAGCCGCCAGAGAAGAAATCCGGGCTTACACTTTTAGTTTGGCTAAGCAATTAAAAGAATGGTGCGAAATTTTCTAACCATTAATAAATAGCATTATTAAAAGACGTTCTGTTTGAATTCAGGACGTCTTTTTTATTTCTTGTCCTTTTTTCTGGCACTATTTTCGGTTCGAAAAATCTACAAACCTGAAATCGGTTTTGGATTCCAGCCCTTCAAGACAAAAGCAGGATCGGAATATTTTTCAATCAAGTCGCTGTCGTCTTCCATTGTTAGTTGACGTGAAATTGGATGCCGCTGGCTAACATCGATCGGATTCCCGTCATTTAAACTTGTACTGTTATACTTCCAGTAATGAATGCTGTGTGTATTGTTACCAACGACACTCCACCCGGCCGGATCAATACCGTCCAGCGAGCAGTTCAACAAAACAGCTTCGCAGTAGGGGTATCCTTTGCCCTTATTGTCTGATGTACGTGCAATTACAGCCGGTCTGTATCCTGTATTTTTGAAACTGCAATTCAGAAAAATATTTCCGTGATTGACCTCTGTATTTCTAATCCACATAAAAGGTCCAGGTGAATAAAAGCTGCAATTTTTAAAAAATGCAGGACCACGGCCTAATATCATGTCACCGCCACCATCAATCCTTACATCCTCAAAATAGGCGGGGCCATTGGTTTGCAGCGCATCTCCCGAACCTACAATGTTTACGCCTTTTACCAAAATTTTATTTCCATTAATCAATAAACCCTCTGCCTGCCCTTCAAGTAAGGTTTTTACAGTTAAATTTAGCAACTGAATATTCTCACAGTTGTCAATAGCAAAAGCTGCCCTACGTGAAGGGAATGTTCCCGGCCATTCGTTGGTTTTTACATTCCATGGATGTGGATTGAATACCTCGTTATTGGCATATTGAATAATTACATTTTCCCGGCTTTCACCCTCGATTATAATGTTTGTTTTATTTCTGAAATAAACCAGCTCTTCATACAATCCATTCCTGATAAAGACGGTAACCGTATCTTCATAATAATCAGGAATAAAATCAATTGCCCCCTGCAGGGTGTTAAAATCTCCTGTTCCCTTATCATCAACAATAAGTTTATTGTGCGCAGGATCGGGAGCAGATTTGCGTGTACTGAAACGCCAGGTATTTTTATTGTAAATACCTTTAAAAGTCCCATTGGTAGGAGTAAGCACAGTGCTATCCATTAAAACGTAGTAGTCTATATTGTATTCAAGCAAATTATTGTGCAAATAAATTGTAGCCGTGCTGTCATGAACAATGATCGGGTAAAAATGAAAGGCATCGGTAAATCCGCCAATTATCGTCAACTGAAAAGTATCGGAAGTTGGCAATGCAGTTCCCGAAGGAGTGCCCGGTTTGGTATTGGCATTGGTAAAGTTGCTTGAAGCATAGTTGTAAGGAACTTTAGTGTATGTGGCGTCCGGATTTTTATTTGCTTCGGTAGGACCGGCCGGAATACTCAGGTCCAGCATATCTACCAATGAATCGGTAGCACTGTCGTACACGCGTATTTTACCCGACGTGCCAATAACAGGGGTACTGTTAAAAGTAATTTTCAGGTGGGTATCAGGATTGATATTTTTTTGCTGGTTTTCAGGATAAAAAGTCAGATCCCCATGGTTTGGTTTTGTTGTACATGAAACAACAATACAACTACAGATCAGGATTACCAACAGACCTTTTACACTATTGATATATTTCTTCATGTTTTGATTTTTCAAAATTGATTTTGATGCTGAATTTAACGATTTTATCGTCAATTTCAATAAATAAATCTGCTGAGAAATCTGGGAAAGCAGGCTGAAGTAAGAGCTCATATCTTTATTTGCGGCTATTTATAGCGGTTGAGGTATAAATCTAAATTGTCGAACATTCAATATTATTTGAAAAGCTATAATATTAACCTGGCGAGTAAGATAAACGGATAGGCGAGCAAGGGAAAGAGCTAAGCGAGCAATACTCTCCCAATTATATTTATTGCTCGCCTAATAAAAAATAATGCTCGCCTACAGGAAATATATACTCGCATGAGTTGATAGCTTACCTGTTTAACAGTAAAGAATACCGGTTTGTTGTTTTGAGTTATAAACAACGAGATCCGATCTGTATAATTCAAGTTTATACACATCGGATCTTGTTATAAATGATCGTTAATCAGTGCTGATGAAACAAATTATGCTTTTCTGCCTTCACCTTGCCGGGCCAGCATCCAGCCCGGATATTCCAGTGTAAGTTTATTTCCTTCATCTCAATCAATCCGAAATATTTTTCAGGGTAACGTGAAGAAGTTCTCCCGTTCCTACATACACTTTACATTGCATAGTTAAATTTATCCGCTTTATTCCGGTTTGGCACAGAGTTCTTCAAACAACGCTTTGTCGAATTGCTCCAATCCTACAATACTGTATAAATGGTTGGTTGTTATCCATGTCATCCATTTTTGTGGCGTGCCGAAACCACGTTGCGTTCCCATTCGGAAGTTCTCGGTTTGGTATCCCGGGGCATACATGCCGTATAAACGACCAGGTAAAGCAACCATGGCTTTGGTATTGTGTAAAAGTAAACGTGCATATTCTAGGTACTGCTCATCGCCTGTGTAGCGGTAAAGTTTTGCATAAGCAGCAGCAGACATATCAAGAAATTGGTCTACGTGTCCCGCAACTGCCGCAGTAATACCCTGAACACCTGTTGTTGGTACTCCACGAATCCAGTTTACGGTGTCGTTATCCAGCTCTTCATGCATTGGCACATCCCAGATATACGTCCAGCTCATGGCGAAATCACCCGCCACCTTAGCCCGATCCAGCCACTTCTCATCTTTTGTTTCTTCATAAAGGAATAAAAATGCCTCCATCGAAAGCAGACCGGCCTCTTTATCGGTAATATTTGGGTTGTCAATTGCTCCGCCAATAAATACACCGCGTTTGCCGTAGCTTTCCCAAACGTGTTCAGCTGCAATTACAGCTGATTCGAGGTATTTGCTGTCGTTTAAATCCTGACTTAACATCACAAATAAAGGCACTACATTGTAACTTGTTGTTCCTGATTCTTCTACCACCTGTGCGGTGTTGATCAGGAATGAGCGTGGAAATGAGCCGTCTTCACGTTGAAGATTCAGGGTCCAGTCGGCAAAGTCTTTACACCACTGCAACCAATCCGGATGATCAATACCATTGGTTTTCTCGCGTCGGTAAGCTTCCATAAGCATCCGCAAATCATCAGTGGCCTCGCGGATGTACCAAATTGGTGGATTGGTCATTGACGGCCCCCCTGTTCTTAAATTATAACCCGTACAGGTTGGATTTTTCATGTCAACAATACTCATGCAGGTACTGATAATGTCAAGTCCCTGCTGACGCATTTTTTGTCCTCTTTCGGTTTTGTCGCGATCGCCTTCTCGAAGCAATTCGTCGCCGGCTTCCACAATTTTACCCACAAATCCCATGGGGCAACGCCACCAGAAATTCGGGTCGTTCGGGTCGTCCCAAACCTGCCCGGTTTTGGTGTAAACCTGGTAGGGGAGTCCGGCGCGTCCGTCCATATACGTAACCAGGCTCGAGAGCTGGTCGGTTAAACTTTTGCGCACCACATCAATGTCGTGCCAGAACAACTCAGGTTGCAGCACCGACCATGCCCAGCGGTAAGCGTTTTTTGTCAGTTCAGGGAAAGTCTCGTTAGCGGCAAAACGAAAGCCAAGCTGGTATTCCTGGGTAAAGCCATCCTGCACAGGATTGTAGCGACGACACCAAACAATGTTTGGCAACTCCTGTTCTTCCTGCTCAAATTGCGGGCGTTGCAGATAGTTCTCAGCAGGTAGTCCACCTGGTAATCCCACTTTTTCCATTTCCAGTGTAGAAGGACGATCTCCACCCCATAACCTGAAACGTCTACCTGAAGCATCACGCTCGAATAGAGCTGTGCTGTTCGGCTGGCAGAATCCAAATTCAATATTGCCGCCTTCAGTTTCTTTTGATCTGAAAGTGCCGACAGCCAGTTTTTCATTAACCAGAACTCCGGCACGGTTTCCTGATTGAGTCTCCTCATATGTTGAAGTACCGTCAGGATCCATATCAAGAAGAGTGAGTGTACTGCCGTTAGGAAGGGTCATTCCTAAAAATGGAGCCGGAAGATAATCTTCGCGGAAGGTGTAAATTTTTGCTTTATCGTAATTGGTTCCACCGGGCGAACTGGCGCCATCGAAAGAAGGGTCGCCATAGAGAAGTCCGGGAGCCAAAAAATTAACATCCTCCCAGCCGATTTCAGGACTTGTAAGTAAACTTATTGCCGAACTAAAACCAGCTTCGGCCTGGGTTCCAACAACGCTGAGCGTACGTTTTATGGTTAGCATCTGGTCAACAATTTCCCATTGGTCGGTAACCTGAAAGCTTGTGCCACTCTCTGTTTCAATGGTGGCTTCAGCTGTAGCTATACCATTGTTGTTGTTTACTGAGGTGTATCCTGTGCTTAATTGTTGAATCTCATTCTCAGATTGATATATTTCAATCTGAACTGGCTGAGGTTGATTCAGTAAAACTTTATTTTTATCCGTAATCTCTAACCCCCAAACACCTGAGGTATCCTTTACGAGAGATACCAAAGTTCCTGTTGAAATTTCTCCGAGTTTATGGGAACTTTTGGGCGTACATGCAGAAAAATAGAGGGTAAACACAGTTAAGATAATCACAAGCTTTTTCATAGTTTTATTCTTTCGGTCCTAGTAGTACTTAATGTATTCTAAAAGTGAATAAAAAATTCTAATAAAAAAAGTAATAGGATATTGATTTAATGATTGATGTATTTACAGATGGTACTTTCTATTTTATACATACAACATTGCTTGATGGAAGACGATGGTTTCTGTCATTCAGTTGAAATAAATTATGGTGAGTATTTTGGTTCTTCGTCTACTTTATAAAATCTCGTGGTTGGATATGCAAACCTAATGTCGGGTTCCAAATTAAAGGCAGTTAAAACATTTTGCCATATTTCATTTTCGGAGCCTCTTCTTTGGCGCAGGTTGCACAGGTAACGAAGCGTTAAACGGACACCGTTGTCAACTACTTTGGTGTACACAATTGGAGTAAGATGTCTGTAATAAATCATGTAGTTTTTGCTGGCCTCCCGAATCTCTTTTTGGGCCTTAATATGTATGTCTTTCGAATATTCATGAATGATATCATCCAGTAACTTTTTTGCTTTTTCCCAATTGCTTTCGAAGGTTATGGTCACCATAATTTCATTCCATATGTATTCAAATCCGGTACTAAAATTTGCCTGTGGTTCAAGAAAAACCTTTCCGTTGGGCAGGTGAATTATGCGGCCTGTGCTTTGGTCGGCATCTACCCAGTTACCGATTTCTAAAATAGTAAACTGAAAAGAACGAATATCGATTACATCACCAATATGTGGTCCCACCTGCACTCGATCGCCAACAACAAAGGGTTTTCGCAGCAGAATAAAAAACCATCCCGCTAAGTTGGTAAGCGGATCCTTTAATGCAATGGCAATACCAGCGGTGAATAAACCAAGAAAAGTTCCGAATTCTTCAAAAGCATGAATCCAAACCGCACTGATCAATATTAACCCTGCAAAAGGAATGATAAATGAAAGGGAGCGTTTCCAGGAGTAGCGGATTTTTACGTTTTCGGTTTGTCGCCAAACAATGCGCAATATCAACAGGCGGATTATAGAAAGAAAGATCAGGATTAAAACAGAGATAATTATTTTGTGCTGGGTGGCAGCACTTAATCCTGTTTGGTTCGTAATAAATTCGTTTATCTCCCTCATACATATTGCGTTTGATGTGCTTGTAGGAAGATACAAAAAATATTTCTTGTTTTTAGCTGTGTTTTACAATTTGTCGGAGCGCTTCCTTATTGCTGGTAGCGCTTAACTTAAATTGAGCCTCAAATTTTGAGCTGTCGAAAACATAATCTCTGTTGTATTGATATAGCATCTCGTGCAATTCGCCCATTATTGGTATAAAGATTCCCATTATTTTTATCAGCCACTTTGGGGCTACCTGAACCTTGCTTTTTACACCCAGTTCTTTAGCTGTTGCATTTATCCATTGTTCACCGGTCCATGCTTCGGAGCTGGGTAAATGCCAGACCTGGCCATATGCGGAGTCGGTATTTCCCAATAGTGCTGTTGCTTTTGCGGCATCGGGTGTGTAGGTAAGATTGTGTTTGAACTGTGTGCCGCAGAACCAGTTAGCCTTTTTCCCGGCTTTCAGATTCTTTACAATTGTTTCATTAAAAATCCCATTTTTTATTCCAGGACCATAAAAATCAGCGGCCCTGGCAATTAAGGCCTTTAATTCTCCGCTTTTTGTTTCATCCAGAATCATTTGTGCAAGGGCAGCCCTAACTTTTCCTTTCTTACTTGGCGGGTTTATTTTACTTTCTTCTGTCATCTTTCCAATTTCGTCTGCGTCGTACATGTACACATTGTCGAAGAAAACAAGTTTTGTACCGTGCTTTTTACATGATTTAATCACGTTTTGCACAATTACAGGCCAATTGTTTTGCCATACTTTTTTATTGTAAGGCAGACCAACCGTAAGATAAGCTACCTTCATTCCTTCAATGGCTTTATCAACATCATTAGCATTTGTTACATCGCCTTTAAAAAGTTCATCGTCAGTGTTTACTTTTTGTGGATTTCTGGCCATCAACCGAATATGTTTTGTATAGCCCTTTAATGCTTTAGCCAACTCGGTTCCAATTGAACCTCCTGCGCCTAATATTACCTGCATATCATTATTTTATAG
>DASQBW010000832.1:0-3917 GCA_035635015.1 Draconibacterium sp.
CCTCTCCTGCTGATGTTTGGAATGCAACTCAAACGTTAATTGCCGATCACCGAATGATCAGTGCCGACAAAGCCGCTTTCAAAGAAAAAACAGCAGCCATAAATTCGCAACGCCGTGCCGAGGGGTTGTCAGCCATAAAATACACCGGCCGTCCCTCATTTGTCGATCAGATTTTTACCAGTCTGAAAACGGTTTTTACCGGCTTCTTATTAGCCGCTTTTCTGGCTATTCCGGCAGGAATTGTTCTCGGATTAAGCGAGACGCTTCGAACGGCTTTAAACTGGGTAATACAGATCTTTAAACCGGTGTCGCCGGTGGTTTGGTTGCTTTTGGTATCAATGGTTGTGAAAACCATTTTAGCCAGTGCCGATATGGACAAATCATTTGTAATTTCATTTATAAGCGTTGGTTTATGCAGCATGTGGGCAACACTCGTAAACACCTCGGTTGGAGTGTCTTCGGTAGATCAAGACTACTTGAATGTATCGCGGGTTTTACGTCTTGGTGTAATAAGCAATGTTTTCAAAATTATCCTACCTTCTTCTATTCCGCTTATTTTTACCGGACTTCGCATTACGCTGTCCGTTGCATGGATGGTTTTGATCGCGATTGAGTTGTTGGCACAAAGTCCGGGTTTGGGGTCATTTGTTTGGGAAGAATTCCAGAACGGAGCAAACGACTCCAATGCAAAAATCATTGTTGCCATGTTTGTAATCGGTGGGATTGGTTTTGCACTGGATCGTATTATGATGTTGGTTCAAAAAGCCGTTAGTTTCGAAAATAAAGCTTAGTAATTAATCCTTTAAAAGAATAGTATGGCTGCATTTCTTGAACTTCGTAATGTGTCAAAAAGCTTCGGACAAGGCGCTAACCGTTTTGAGGTCCTGAAAAATATAAACCTTACGGTTGAAGAAGGCGAGTTTATTGCCATTGTCGGCTTTACCGGGAGCGGAAAAACAACACTAATTAATTTGATGGCCGGGTTGATAAAACCCGATGAAGGAGAAATTTTGTTGAAAGGAGAAAAAATCAGTGGGCCAAGTCCCGATCGTGGAGTTGTATTTCAAAATTATTCACTATTACCCTGGTTATCGGTTGCCGGTAATGTAGAACTGGGCGTTAAGCAAATTTTTCCAAATATGACAAAATCTGAACGTGCTGAACATGCTGCCCGGTACATCAAAATGGTGAATCTAAGTACGGCACTGCATAAAAAACCTGCCGAACTTTCCGGTGGTATGCGTCAACGGGTATCTGTTGCAAGGGCTTTGTCAACAAATCCGGAGATACTGCTTCTGGATGAGCCGCTGAGTGCACTTGATGCGTTAACCCGTGGATCGCTTCAAATAGAGATTGAACGCATTTGGCGGGAATCAAAAAAAACGGTGGTTCTAATTACCAACGATGTTGATGAAGGAATACTTTTAGCCGACCGGGTTATCCCCTTAAAACCAGGTCCCAGTGCAACATTGGGATTGGAATTTCCAATTCGGTTCACACGTCCAAGAGATAAGGCTGCCATTAATGCCGATGCCAATTTCAAAAAGGAACGGAACGCGATAAATGCTTACCTTATGGAAATTGGCCGCCACCGAACTGCTTCCAATCAGAAGAAATACGATTTACCACTACTGCAACCAATTCAGCCCGGTGCAGGAAGACAAATGTTTAATCCTAGAACCAATTTATAATGGAACAATTAACAAAAGATAAAGTGATGCTGGAATGCAACGATATAAAAAAGGCTTACCCCACACCCAAAGGTGATTTTGTTGTACTTGAAAATTTTCAACTCCAGGTAAAAGAAGGCGAGTTTGTTTCAATTATTGGACATTCAGGCTGCGGTAAATCAACACTGCTTACCATGATTGCAGGTCTCAACGACATTACCTCGGGAGATATCCTGGTGTCAGAAAATCCCATTCAGGGAGCGGGACCTGACAGGGCGGTTGTATTTCAATCCCCCAGCTTGTTTCCCTGGATGACGGTATTGGAAAATGTACTGATCGGTGTAAAACAGGTTTTTCCGCATGCTACAACTAATCAGAGAAACGAGATTTGCAAATATTACCTCAGCAAGGTTGGACTTGCAGATGCTTTTAAAAAGAAGGCCAAAGACCTCTCACAGGGAATGAAACAACGTGTGGGCATTGCACGGGCATTTGCTTTAAAGCCAAAAATTTTATTACTTGACGAGCCATTTGGAATGCTTGACTCGATGACACGTGTTGAGCTTCAGGATGTGTTGATTGATGTTTGGTCGAAGGAACAAATTACAGCCATTATGGTAACACACGATGTAGATGAAGCAATTTTTTTGTCGGACCGGGTTATCATGATGACCTCCGGCCCTTACGCTAAAGTAGGCGACGTGGCCCAGGTAAACCTGGAACGCCCCCGTCAGCGGCAAAGCGTGGTGGAACATCCGGATTTCTACAAATATCGTCAGCATTTACTCACATTCTTAGACCATTAATTAATAGCAATGCAAGATTCGAAATACGGATGCCACAATTGTGAGAACACCAACTGCCTGATAAAAAAACATAGTGACAAAAAGGCTGTGCAAGAGTATTTACAGCTTAAAAACACATTTAGTTGTAACAAAGGCCAGCAGTTTATTTTAGAAGGAGCACCGGTTAGCGGACTATACTTTATTTACGATGGTGCTGTAAAAGTATACCGGCAAACAGCCAAAAAAGAATCGCAAATAATCCGTTTCTCTAAAAATGGCGAGATTGTCGGGCATCGGGGATTTGGAACCAATTATGTTTACGACATCAGCGCTGCCGCACTTGAAGACACGGTTCTGTGTAATTTTACTACCGACGTTTTGATTGAAATGCTGCATAAAGCTCCGGAATTAATGTTCGACTTTATGCTGTTTTATGCCGACCAGCTGCAAAAAAGTGAAGCCAATGCCAAAAGGTTTGCCCAAATGTCGGTGCGCGAAAAAGTAATCAATGGCCTTTTATTTATTGAAAATAAGTTTGGTCAAACCAACGGGTACATTAATATTATTCTTTCGCGAAAGGACATTGCTGATTTTGCCGGAACTTCTACCGATCAGGTAATTCGTGTTATATCTGCGCTTAAAAAGGAAGGTTTGCTCGTGGCCAAAGGTAAAAAATTAGGTATCCCGGACTACGACTTGTTTCTCGGGCAATTAAAGGAAACCAGGTATTTTTTGGAGGGGTGATTAACCGGATGACATAGAAAATCTATAGGTATCCAATAAAGAAATTGTACAAGACAAATGCGTTTCAATAAAGCACAATTCTTTTATATAATAATAAATCCGGCTTTCGTCTGGGTTAGCTTTAGTTTTTCCAAAACAAAATCCCGGCGTCTTCTTGAAACCGGAATCACATTCCCATTTTTAAGTTGCAGCGATGCACCATCTGACTTAAGGAAAGCCTTAATTTGCTTTACATTAACCGCATGGGCTTTATGAACCCAAATAAAATCGTATTCACTTAATAATCCTTCAAATTCTACGAGGCTTTTGGCAACCAGCAGCTGCGCACCATTATCAAAATAAATGTTTGAGTAATTTCCCTCTCCTTCAATTCGCGTTATGGTGTACACATCAACGAATTCAATTTTATCAACCGTAGGTAAACCATTTCCTGGATTTGCAAGTTGGTGCTGTTTGTGGATAATCTCAGATCTTTAAGATTTTATTTCGCATAGAAACATATATCTTGATTTAATGTTATTTATTCATGATCGCATATTTATAAAGAACATGTTAAATAATTGTATTTCAGGAATGTAATTTTATTTTATCGGTTTTTGATTTTTCTATATTTTTTCAGTGTCGACATTTTTTAGTTTCTTTACGACGTTTTATGGAGATATCAAAAAGCATTCGACATCGAAGTTTGAAATCTGCGAACAATGAGTTACGCTTATAC
>DASQBW010000833.1:0-3114 GCA_035635015.1 Draconibacterium sp.
GCCGATGCCTGGCACACCCTCACCGACTCAGTTTCGTCGGTAATTGCACTTATCGGTGGAAAAATATCGAGTAAACCGGCCGACGACGATCACCCGTTCGGCCATGGCCGCGCCGAGCACATTGCCGCAATGATTATTGGCGTTTTGCTGGCAATTGTTGCTTTCGATTTTGTATTAAAGTCGGCCGAAAAATTCGGTACGCGCAAACAGACAATTTTTGGCCCGATAGCATGGATTGTAACCATCATTTCAATTGTGGTTAAGGAAGTGCTGGCGCAATATGCATTTTGGGGTTTCCGAAAAACTAATTCGTCGTTGTTAAAAGCCGACGGCTGGCACCACCGTACGGATGCCCTGTCGTCTGTTATTATATTAATCGGGTTAATTGCCGGAAAATATTTCTGGTGGACCGATGCGGTTTTAGGGTTTATTGTGGCCATAATGATTGGTTGGGCCAGTTTCGAAATTTTGTCGAAAGAAATTACATCGCTTTTAGGTGAGAGCCCATCGGACGAATTGCTGGAATCGATTCATAAAAAAGTTGGTCAAAGCTGTAAATTCCAGGTAAATCTGCACCACATTCACCTGCATCATTATGGCGACCATACTGAAATGAGTTGCCACATTAAACTACCGCCCGAAATGTCGCTGTATGAAACACACGAGATTTGCTCAAAAATTGAACAGACAATTAAAAAAGAGTTTGGATATTATACTACCATCCACCCGGAGCCCCTTGAAAGGTAGTGTATTGTAAACTATACCAAAGGCAACACTTTTGCCCGTATCAAATCAAGCATAAAAACCTGTTGATACCGTGACTGAAACTGCTCGCGCTGAACCTTATTTAACAGGTTTATATTTTTATCAGCCCGTAAATAATCAGTTGTTATCAATAGCCAATACTGGTTTAAGCGCTGTTTCTGATAAAGACGTAATTTCTCATCTTTCTTATGGATGGCTTTTCGGATATCGTCAACTACGTTATTCGAAATTCCAAGGTTATTCGAAAGCTCCCAAACCGATGTTTTTAATTCAGGATGATTTGCGATCATCACATGTTCAATTCTGGCAGGTAAATCTGGGCCGGTAAGTGTTATATGATAAAATCCCTTGTTACCCTGTTGTGCACAAGTAGCACGTATAAGCGCCACGGTTTCTACGCGAACCATCAATTCCCTTTCCGGATTGATCTTGTGCTGATCTGAAAATCTAAATTTGACAAAAAGTTTTTCATCGGAACCCGCTTCAAACAGCTCCCTCATTTCATCTATCAATGCCTCCCTGAATTGATTTTCTGCCAGTTGTTCATTCGTATGGGGCACGGCATTTACCGGATTTAGCCGGGTAAGTTCAATGCCCAACTGGTGTTTATTTTTTATTTTAACCACAAAATCAGGCGATTCTGAAGGTATAATCTTTCCTTTTGGAAAGTCGGTATAACAATCGCGAAAATAGTTTACCAGTAAAACTTCGAGCTGTTTTTTTTCTTCTTGCATATTTATGGGCCAATTTAGATCAGGGCGTAGTTTTCTTCATTAAATCAAATAAGTCGTTTACAATTGCATCGCGGTTAAACTTCTCCCAGTATGCTATGCTGTTTGTATTATCCGGCTGTTCTACCCACCCATTACCAACAAGTTTTGGCGCCGGAATCTCAACTTTCTCGCCCCATCTGTTGTTTCTCAAAACCGCTAATACCACCATATCAAACAAAGCTCTCGTATTTTTACCCGGGTGTATATTAGCATGTGCAAAAAGGTCTACGGAATAGTCGCCAAAGCGATTGAATTCTCCTCCATGCCTGCCAATAACCTTGTTTTTCGAGACCGGACCTTTGCCTTTCATATTTTGTTGTATCTCTTCCCTGGTAACAGCTACAACATCCGTTCCTGTTGATGCGCCAAACCGCACCGTGACTATTTCAAAATCAACACCCGACTGAATAACCGGATTCACAGCCGTGATGTCATTCTCGAGGTTGTATTCTCCGGGATTGGGATAATTACTGCCCAACCAAACAACACGCACTTTGTCGATAATTTTTGGCTCTTTAAGAATGGACAAAGCAATATTCGTAAGTTTTCCAATGGGTACCAACACCAGTTTCTCATTCTGCATTTTCATCGCCTCCGAGATAATAAAATCAACTGCAGGCCTGCCATCAAAATCAGGTTTATTTATTGTTGGTGCTATTTCAGCATAACTCTTATCAGCACCCAATAAAAGCGGTATTTCGTTTTCCAGGTCGAATAGTTTTATTATCCGTTCTGCTTCATCATATTGTCCCTGAATACCATGCCCGTTTCGGGTGTTGTTAACAGTTACTCCAACCACATCGAATATGGCATCGTTTAAAAAGGCATAGGCAAGGGCGTGCTGATCATCCAGCTCGTTATTGGCATCGGTATCTATTAGTATTTTCATTTTTTCTGCAGCGGATGCATTTGTTTGAGTTCTATTAGAAAAAGTTACTGCTGTAACGAGGATGCACATTAAAAGTTTTGTGACCATAAATTTCTTTCTTTCAATTATTTATTTGAGGCAAATAAAGATAAGAAAATCTAAATGGTGATGTTATAAATATTATCGTTTGAAAAAAAGGATGTACGATTTTCATCAAATCCTTCAACCAAATTGCGAATGAAGTGTTACAATTCAAAAAACTCAATTATGTATTCAGGACTTTTACATGCTCACAATGGTTTTCGCTGGTTGGTACTGCTGTTGCTAGTCTTTTCGGTTTTTTTAACCTTTTCAGGATGGATTAGAAAGCGTAGCTGGACGAAAGCTGACAGTCTGATCGGGCTGTTACTAGTAATTATGATGGATATTCAGTTTATGCTGGGTATTATTCTTTATGCCTTTGTTAGTCCGATAACAAAAGCTGCATTTGCCAATTTTGGAGCTGCCATGCAAAACAGCGATTTAAGATTTTTTGCAGTGGAGCATTTGCTACTGATGCTGATTGCACTTGCCATGATTCATATCGGCAGGGCGAAATCGAAGAAGCACACTGCTCCATGGAAAAAGTATCGGGTGGCGTCGATTTTTTACAGCGTTTCATTACTTATTATATTGGCAGCTATTCCTTGGAACAGAGCGCTCTTTTAG
>DASQBW010000834.1:0-2539 GCA_035635015.1 Draconibacterium sp.
AACATTAGCTGCTGAAAAAGTAGCCAAAGATTTGCGCAATAAATTGTCGGACAAGATTTCGAAACAAAGCTATTCCTTCATTTTAAAAGCCAATCCATCAAAACTTTTAACCAATATGACCTCCGATATGGATTCGGTAAAAATGTTTGTATCGCAGGCATTTGTATCCATCATTTCATCAGTGTTTATCATTATCGGTGTAGCTGTTCTACTCATTTCCATTAACTGGAAACTGGCGCTGGCAGTGCTTACCATCGTCCCTATTTTGTCGGTGGCATTTTATATTGTATTCAAAAAGGTAAAAGTGCTTTTTAAAAAAAGCCGCGAAGTAATCGACGCGCTTAACCGTGTAATTAACGAAAGTATTCTGGGCTCGGCACTTATTCGGGTTTTAAACTCGCAACAACCCGAAATTCTTAAGTTTGCAGAAAAGAATGTTGAATCGCGCGACCTGGGACTTGCCATTGTCCGACTGTTCTCTGTGCTCATTCCTATCGTTACATTTGTCGCCAACTTTGCCATTGTAATCATACTTGCACTTGGTGGACATTATGTGGTTATGGGAACCCTCACATTGGGTAACTTTGCAGCCTTCAACAGTTATGTTATGATGTTGATTTTCCCGGTAATGATGATCGGTTTTATGAGCAATATTATTGCCTCGGCAACAGCTTCCTACAGTAGAATCAGGCAGGTTTTGGATGCCCCTCCACCGGTTGACAACGGCACTGTAAATACAGACATCGAAGGCAATATAAAACTACAAAATATTACACTTAGCTTTGACAAAAAACCGGTGTTAAAGAATATTTCCTTCGAAATAAAAGCAGGGAGCAAAACGGCGATTATCGGACCAACAGCAGCCGGAAAAAGTCAGTTGCTTTATTTGTTGACCAATCTTATTTCGCCGGATTCCGGATCGATCACCATCGACAATATTCAGGTTAAAGACTACTCCACCGAAGTTTTAAACCGCCAGGTCGGCTTTGTTTTTCAGGACAATGTAATTTTTAATATGAGCCTGCAGGAAAACATTGCATTTAACGACCAGGTTTCAGAGGAAGATTTAACCAAAGCCATTGCTACAGCTGAACTGACTGATTTTATTAAAACTTTACCAGACAGTTTTAACACCATTGTTTCAGAGCGGGGAACCAGTCTTTCGGGCGGGCAAAAACAACGTATTATGCTGGCACGTGCGCTGGCGCTAAATCCTAAAATACTATTGCTCGACGATTTTACTTCGCGGGTTGACCGAAAAACCGAAGATAAAATCCTTGCTAACATTCATAAAAATTACCCGGCACTTACGCTGCTTTCCATAACACAGAAAATAGCTCCGGTTACCGGGTTCGACCAAATCATTCTTCTTATGGAAGGCGAAGTGGTAGCATCGGGTAAACACGAAAGTTTGAAAGAACATTCGCCCGAATATATTCAGATCTATAACTCACAAAAAAGTACCAGCCACTATGAATTATAATCTGAATAAAACACGGGACAAAAAAGAGAAGAAGCTTCCGTTTCTGAAATCGCTGAAGAAACTGGTTTCGATTATAAGTGGTGAACGGCGCAACCTTATTATTGCCTTTTCTGCGATAACGTTAAATGCAGCATTGAGTTTATCAGGCTCATACGTGGTTGGTTATACCATCGACAATTTTGTACAAACAAAAAACTACCACGGTGTGCTGGTATTTTCAGGTATTTTACTGGCCATGTACCTGTTGGCCTTTTTGGTTAATTACCTGCAAATGATTATGATGGGAGGCATTGGTCAACGCATGTTATACAGTCTCCGAAATTCGGTATTTCATAAACTGCAGGAATTGCCACTCGATTTTTTCAATCAAAACAAATCGGGCGACCTGATATCGCGCATCAACAACGACACACAAAAAGTAAACGAATTCTTTTCGCAATCACTGATGCGTTTTATTGGCGGAATCATTACCATGACAGGTGCAGGAATTCTGCTTCTGGTAATAAACCTACCATTAGGATTGGCAGCACTTTCTCCTGCCCTGCTCCTTCTGGTTTTTACTAAAATTATTTCGCCGTGGATACGCAGAAAGAATGAGGCCAGTTTAAAAAGTCTAGGCGACCTTTCTGCCGAAATTCAGGAGAGTCTGGCAAATTTTAAAGTAGTGGTTGCTTTTAACCGCCGCGACTATTTCCGAAAACGATTTGCCAAAGCCAATGAGGATAATTATAAGCAATCGGTTTATGCCGGAGTTGCAAACACAGTACTGAATCCGGTTTACACTTTTGCTGCCAATATTGGGCAACTGATTGTTTTGGCATTGGGAATCTACCTCATCATGCAGGGGAATTTTAGCATTGGCTTGCTGATTAGTTTTATTGCCTACGTGATGAACTTTTACAATCCCTTACGACAACTGGCCATTCTTTGGGCAAACTTTCAACAAGCTTTGGCAGCATGGGATCGCATTTCATTTCTGCTTTCGCTGGAAAGCAACCTGAGCATTACACCCGCAGCCGAAAAACAGGATGTTTCGGCACTTTTACATTTTAAGAA
>DASQBW010000835.1:0-1760 GCA_035635015.1 Draconibacterium sp.
ATGGCAAGATCATGAGTTTTGGCGTGTTCATCGATTTTAAAGGACACTGGATCGACACAATACAATTTCCGGAGATTGCCGCGCGTTACCCGTTTTCGGGCGGTGGCTGCTACCTGATAAAAGGAAAAGTGGTGGAAGAATTTGGCTTCCTCAGCATCGAAGCGGCTGAAATTTACCGCCTGCCCAATGAAAATATGGAAGAACCGTCGACACGGTTGAAGACGCCGGATAAAAGTAAGTTGTTACGGTCTAATGTTGCAGAGGATGCAAAATTGTTAAATTGAAAAACTGCCCAATTGTATTGTGTCTTAATAGTTTTGCGCCATGCTTTAGCTTGGCGTTAGAAAACTGAAGAAAGAGGCGGCTTTAGCCTATAATCTTACTTTAGCGGCTAAAGCCTTTCTCTTTTGAGATGTTAGTGTCACCGCACTAAAGTACGGTGCAAAACATTAATATCTCTTAGTGGCTTCGTGTCTTTGTGTTTAAAACAAAGCACCAAGAGCACAAAGACTTTTATAATTATCCTTTCCATTTCAAATTACTTCTAACTACATTTGAATAGATTAAAAATTGCGTTTATCTGCGTAATCTGCGAGAAACAAAATGGAAAACCTAAAAATTACCATCATACAACCCGATATCATTTGGGAGAATCCGAAAGCAAACCTGGAAAAATATTCCAAATGGATTGAAAACATCGAAGAGACAGATGTGATCATTCTTCCCGAAATGTTTACGACTGGCTTTTCGATGCATCCGGAAAAGTTAAAGGAACAAATGGATGGCCCATCTGTAAAATGGATGCAGCAAGTAGCTGCGGATAAAAATACGGCAGTGGTTGGAAGCCTGATCATCGAAGATAATGAAAAGGTCTACAATCGTGCACTTTGGATATTTCCCGACGGTAAAATTAAATCGTACGATAAACGCCATTTATACAGTATGGGGCAGGAGAATTTGTATTACACGTCCGGCAAAGACAAATTAATTATTGAATACAAAGGCTGGAAATTCTGCCCGCAAATTTGCTACGATTTGCGTTTCCCGGTATTTGCACGTAACCTTGAAGATTACGATGTGTTGTTTTATATGGCCAACTGGCCGGCGCCACGTCATCATGTCTGGAAAAATCTGCTTATTTCCCGGGCCATCGAAAATCAGGCTTATTGTTTTGGTGTTAACAGAGTGGGCCTTGATGGTACAGGTCTGAATTACCTGGGAGATTCTGCATGTATCTCACCTAAAGGTAAAACAGAATTTGCTGGTGCTGAGGAAATGGATATAACGTTTGAGATATCATATTCAAAACTTTTCAACTTTCGAAAAAAGTTCCCCCTGTTAAAAGATCGCGATAATTTTAAAATCACATAGTTCCGTGATATAAAATCAGATTTTTAACTA
Organism: Draconibacterium sp.; assembly: GCA_035635015.1. Taxonomy (GTDB): domain Bacteria; phylum Bacteroidota; class Bacteroidia; order Bacteroidales; family Prolixibacteraceae; genus Draconibacterium. The sequence goes on from DASQBW010000835.1 coordinate 1,402, forward strand.
ATTTATTAGTTGTGTAATATTCATAAAAACAGACGGTTGTAGCTGTAGTGTGCAAATTAACTAATGAATTAGTTTGTAAACTAAATATTTAGTTGTATGTTTGTTTTGAAACAATGATTATAAAGATGGCCGTATGAGGGCAGGAGTTGGTACTAAGAATGAACGGTAAAATTTTACAGTAACAACAAAATCTTTACAATCATGGAAGTAAAAAAAGAAAAAAACGCAGATTTAGAAGGAAAACGAAACACCTTCTTTTTGATTGGTTTGGTAGTTGCTCTCGGCGTAACACTTGCCGCTTTTGAATGGAGTACCGCACCCAAAAAGGCCGAATCGTTAGGAGTGATGCAATCTATTGA
>DASQBW010000836.1:0-1973 GCA_035635015.1 Draconibacterium sp.
ACAGGCTTAGCAAAATGAAATTCATGATCGGAATGGTCAGGTATTCGCCCCAGCTGCGCATAATTTGTTTTGGAAAAATGGAGAGTAAACCAAGCTTGTGTTGTTGCACTTTGGCAATTGTTCCGGCGATGATAGTTCCCGAAATTCGTACATCGGCATCCAGAAACAAAAAGTAACTTCCTTTTGCTTTTTGCGCTAATTGATAACAGCCATAGTTTTTACCCAGCCAACCCTCGGGAAGTCCATCGGAATTAAAAAGCTGAAAACGTTGATCGGTTTTTGTGTACGATTCAACAATTTCAGCGGTTTTATCGGTCGACTGATCGTTAAAAACCAAGACCTCAAGATTTTGCCATTCCTGCTGTTGAATATCCTGGAGTAAAAGGCCAATGTTTTGTTCTTCGTTACGCGCCGGAATAAGGATAGAAACCAGCGGATTAAAATCGTTTGGGCAAGGGGGAAGTGGCTGCCTGAAAATTGCATTCAGCAAAACAACGCAAAGTTGAATCGCCGTAAAAATGAATATGATCCATGCTGCAATTATCATTCTTAAATTTCTTTTTGGGCCTGTGCTTCCAGGCACTGTTTGTAAAAAGTGTTGTAGGCGTTTTCAATTTCATTAATCTTCCAGGCACCGCTGTAGTGGTGCAGGTTGAAAAAAGCGTTCGGTTTCGCATCGGCAAAATAATCGACGAGGTTGGCCTGAAACACGATCTGGATATCATTTTTTGTGTGCTGTAAAATCTTCTCAATTCCCTTCTCGAACACAAATTTGTTTTGGTAGATACTTTTTATGTTTCCTTGAGGAAATAGTAAAACCAGGTTCTGTGCATCCGACAATAATTCGGTAGTGTAATCAAAGGTTTCAATAATTGACTTCGATCCTTTTTTTATGGAAAAACCGCCGGTATATTGAAAAAACCAATTTTTTCGGAGCTCCTCTTCCAACATCATAAAGTGGTACTTCCGTTTAAAAAGCTGCTGATTAGTATATAACGTCCAAATACCATCCCACCAACTCACGTGATTGCAAATCAAAAGAATGGGCAAGCCTTTGTCCTGTACTTCGCCATTTATGGAAAACGACTTAAAGTGTCGTTTCATTTTCCACAGTACGTAGTGCCGGAAAAACGGGTCGAGGACAAAATTATGTTTTGCTTTTATGATCAAAGTTTTAGTTTAAAGTTAAAAGTAAGGCGGCAAAAAATAAAGCCTGTATTCCAAAAACTATCGGTGCTATCCTGTTTTTTGTATTTATTTTCAGCAAGTTGATGACCAATGAGAAAAGCAGTGCCAAAAGAAACCAGGCCACATAATTTTGTATGGGGACTGTAGATTGGCTGAAAGTCCACATGGAGAGTTGTGGTGCTACTTGTTCCAAAAGCACATCGTAGGCCAGCAATAAAAACGATGCTCCAAAAACTTTAAATAAGGGATTCCAGTTGGTTCTTTCCATCACCGAGTTAGACACATAAACGAGCAGCAGCCAGTTCAGTCCGATAATAAGTGGTGTATTAAACAGTTTTACCCCCAAACCGTGCCCGTAGGTATAGTTGCCAAAAATAGCTCCGGTGTTTACACCAATCAACTCAACAATAAAGCTGGTAGCATAAATAAAAACGAATATCAGTATTGTTTTAGCTGAAAACTTGCTGTGAAACAAGGCCACAATAAAAGAGCTCAATAATAAAGCAAATGGCGTTAAATACACAAAAAACGAGCGAGTAGCAGGAACCGAAAGCCCGGCAAATCCTACTGAATAGAATATGATGAGAAATAATACAAAGTACCGATAGTTTGCCTGTATTGTATTTGCTATGTTTTTTGTACCAATCATTTTTTTGCGAATTTCTTTAACTGTTCAATTAGCAACAGGTTGTATAAAATCATACTAAACGCATAGGCAAAATCTTCACCAGGAATAGTAAAAATGCGTAATCCCAGGTTTTCGCTGTTGTTGTACCACACTACTT
>DASQBW010000837.1:0-9601 GCA_035635015.1 Draconibacterium sp.
AAATTGTATTTATTCATAAAAAATATATAGGTATCCAAACAACTCTTGTAGGGTAAAAAAGTTTAAATTTTGAGTTTTCGAAGATAATTTAAATCGCCTGTCTTTTCAACTTTCAGAACAAAATCGAAACGGCTTAAGTCCATACATAAGTGAAAATCGCTTTCTGGCGACCATTCCTGATTTGCCGGATCAAAAAAGCGCCTACCATCAGTTTCTTTTATCTGTTGCACCATTGCCTGAAAATTGTTTGGTTTTCCTTCCAATGCGTTTTTTATGTATTCGGCGCAAAGTGTATCCTCGACAGTCGGGTGCTGGCAGGCAAAACCCATACAAACCAGCGATACCACTTTCGGATTGGTTTTTCGTATATAATTAATAATAGCACTTGCATTAACGAAACTGCCTGTAATTATTTCACTGGCATTTACTGCCTTTGTAATGCCCTGAGTTCCGGAGCTGGTAGTTTGGATCATTGTTTTTGCAGTAATGGCAGCATTATTAATATGTGTTGGCGAATTGCCAAAATCAAAACCTTTGGGTTTGCGTTCGTGTCGTTCGCCAATTAAAAGATAAGCGGGGTGATCTTTTTTTAGCTGGTAAGCGATATCAATATCGCCTACCGGCATAATGGTTTCGATACCTTTTGCTATAGCATAACATCCTGTACTGAAAGCACGTAACACGTCAATTATTACGACCGTTCCCTTCGCAACTTGCGCTCCTTCAATTAGTTGTAGTATTTCGATGTCCATCTGTTAATGATTTGGTGAAAATATACTAAAAATTATTTAACGTGCTTTAATACAAAATGGCACGAAAATTGATATAGTTAACGTCCTCTTAACAAAAAGCCTATATATAAAGCCTTGTAGAGTGTGCGGAAAGAATCAATGTTAACTCTAATGTTAAATATTGTCTATTAACTTCATTTTATTTGTATGTTGTTTAGCATATATGTTGTAAAACATTTATGTTTGTACTGTCATTCAATGTTAAACTAAAAACAGAATGGTTATGAAAACAATTAAATTTTTATCTACAGTATTGGCCGTATCAATTGTAGCAATTGCTACTGCCGTTGAGAAACCGAAAATGAATGTTGTAACTTTGTCGGGAGACAGAGCGGTGATATCAATACAGAATGAAGCAGCTGCTTTATTTGAGTTAAGCATTCATGCAGAGAATGGAGACCTGGTTTACTACAAGAAAACAACAAAGCCATTAAGTAGTTATCAGAAAGTGTATGATTTTAAGAACCTGGAAAATGGTAATTACACCATGGATGTTCGTGTAAACGACACGCGGGTGTTAAAAGACTTCGAAGTTGCATCAAAAGGAATTTATGTTGGTGAGTCAAAACTAAGATTTGATCCCTATTTTGCATATAACGAAGGTGTGTTGAAACTTACTTATCTGAATTTTGATAATGAGAAGCTTAACCTGAATATTTTCGACGAGGATGGCCTGGTTTACAGTACTAACCTTGGCAAAGATTTTAATATAACTTCAGGTTATGATTTGTCAGCATTGAAAGAAGGTAAATACGAAGTGGTTCTGAGTTCATTAAATAATGATTTTTCATTTAGTTTGGAGAAATAAGGTTTGAAAATGTTATTGGTTTAGTGAGGCTGTCAGTAAAAAACTGATGGCCTCTTTTTTTGCTGTTGTTTACTCCCGTATTTTTTGTTGTTTGTCGTCAGCAAAATGTCGTTGGTCGATAAAGTACTGCAAGCCTGTAACAACATGTCTGTTTTCATGTCAATACTATAGAAAACAATTAAATTAAAATGTCATGAAAACTAAAGTATGGGTTTTTACAGCCCTGGCAATGTTTGCAGCTGTGGTTGCAACTGCCACCGAATTACCAAAAATGGATGTTGTTAAGGTTGAAGCAAACACAGCCTTACTCGCTTATCATTCTGTTACAAAAGCTCCTTTAACTGTAAGTGTTACGAATTTAGGAGGAGAGGTTCTTTTTTATAAAGAAACTGAGGATTGTGAGGAGTTCGAGCAACTGCTAAATCTCTCAGAATTGGGGAACGGCGAATTTTGCGTTTCCGTAAATTATGGGACAAAGAGTATCAATCGAAAAATTAACGTAAAAAACCAGGAAATTGAGGTTTGTGAAGCAATTAATGCATATGAACCATTTGTAGAAATGGACGGTAGCAAAATGAGTTTATCCTATCTAAACACCTCGTTAAAACCGGTGTATGTTAATGTTTATCAAGACGGCAATCTTATTAATTGTGTTAATTTAGGAAGAGATCTGAGCGTTCAGGCCATATTGGATTTGAGTAATTTAGAGCCAGGTGAGTACGAAGTGGCAGTAAAAGATAGCGTGAAAAGTCACAGATTTAAAGCCAGTTTGTAGGGGTTGTTTGTTTTTGATTTGTAATTGTTAACCTCCGGCCCTTTCTATTTTAAACCCGGCAAAAAGCACCGACTTTGTATCTGCAGAGCCGGTGCTTTTTTGCATGAGACCGAGATTGTAATGCTTGACTCACTGACGATAGAGTAGTAGACGGCTGAAGGCCCGATTTGATTCCGTCTTTGAAAAATAATCCGGCTAATCTCTCCGTATTCGCAATTGATTTGATCATAATGTTAAGATATTTAACACGAAATTAAGAAGATCGTATTAAACGATTGCAGGCTTCGTAAGTCCAAGGCATTGTTCTAAAAAATATTTTTGCATTGTGCATATAAAAATTGAAAATTTAAAGAAAGTTTACAAGGGAGGCAGTTACGCCGTAAACGACCTAAACCTTGAAATTCCCAATGGGATGTTCGGTCTTTTGGGGCCTAACGGTGCAGGGAAATCTACCCTTATGCGAATTCTGGTAACTTTAATGAAACCAACAAGCGGGAAAGTTTATTATAACGATTATGAACTTTCGAAAAATCGCAGAGAAATCAGATCGATGTTGGGTTATCTTCCGCAGGATTTTAGTTTCTTCTCAAAACTGAAAACTTCAGAGTTTTTAGACTATACAGCTCGACTCGCCGGTATAAAAAACAGTGCTGCACGTCGATCGGCAGTTGATCAGATGCTTGAAGAAGTGGGACTATTTGAAGTACGCGACAGGAATGCAAACAAACTTTCGGGAGGTATGAAACGCCGCTTGGGTATTGCACAGGCACTGATAAACGATCCGCAAATAATTATTGTTGATGAGCCAACCACTGGACTTGATCCTGAAGAACGGATACGATTCCGGAACTTATTATCCAATATCAGTACACGCGACGTAATCATTATCCTGTCAACACATATTGTGGGCGACATTTCAAGTACCTGCGATAATATGGCACTGCTTAACCGCGGCAAACTGGCATTCGCCGGATCGCCGGAACAGCTTGTTAATGAAGCTAAGGGACATGTGTGGTTAATTGAGGCAACCGAAAAGGAATACCTGGAAATCAATGAAAAATATCCGGTTATTTCAACTATTCCAATTGATGGAGGATGGGAAGTTCAGGTTGTTGCCGATGAAATTAACGGTTTTCAGGGGAAAGAAATTGAACCAAACCTGGAACATGCTTATGTCCATTTTATGGAAAATAAACTAAACCAGTGGTCTAACGCTTAATCCATAAGAAATGATATCGTTACATAATATATTTTCAATCGCAAAATACGAGCGAAAAACACTGTTTCGCAGTTGGTTTTTTCGCATTTTTAGTATCCTTTCATTATTGGTTCTTTTTGCAATCAATTTTGGGTTGGTTATCGAAGGTAGTGGTGGCGAAAGTTGGGCTATTCGCGCTATACCCAGTGCAATACCTTATTTTAACCTGCTTATATTAAATGTCACACAAGCGGTAATTGCCGTTTTTCTGGCTTCCGACTTTTTAAAACGCGATAAAAAGCTCGATACTACTGAGGTTGTTTACATGCGCTCAATGACAAATGGCGAATATGTGATCGGTAAAACACTTGGGAATATGCAGGTATTTATGATCCTGAATATTGCTGTAGTTATTTTGGCACTTGTATTTAACTCGCTTGCCAAAGGCACTTCAATAGATTGGGCTTCGTATGCCATTTACCTTGTATTAATAAGTATCCCTACCCTGGTGTTTATCATGGGTTTGTCATTTCTTTTTATGAGCGTTATTCGTAACCAGGCCATAACTTTTGTTATTGTACTGGGATACATTGGAATTACGCTGTTTTTATTGCAAGACAAGTATTACTATATTTTCGATTACATGGCTTTCAATATTCCATTGTTAAGTTCGGATATAGTTGGCTTTGGCAACCTAAATGTAATTCTTATTCACCGTGGAATTTATTTCGGACTGGGATCGGGATTTATTTTTCTTACCATATTCTTACTGAAACGTTTGCCCCAGTCAGAATCAATGACTTATATTTCTTTGGTTCTTAGTATTGTTTTTGTTGGTGTTTCCGGTTACCTGGCATACAGTCATGTAAGCAGCTTTAAAAAGTCTGAAGCATTACGAACCGAAATTATTGAGTTAAACAATGAATATGTTAGTGAGCCCGTTGCTGAAATTCTTACGAATGATATAACGGTTGAACATAAGGGCGAAAAACTAACTGTGCAGTCGGACATGCTGATTAAAAATGATCTGACAGTACCTTTAAATAAACTGATTTTTAGCTTAAACGCCGGTCTTCAGGTTAACGATTTGAAAGTAAATGGAAAGTCTACTCCATTTACACGAAATAAGCATCTGATAATTGTTACGGATCAGGTTAATCTGCAGCCTGAAGATAGTGCCAGGGTAGAGATTTCATACCGGGGGACCATCGACGAAACATATTGTTACCTTGATATTGATGAAGAAGTAAGAGTTGAAAAATACGGGCAATTTGTTTTGAACGTTGACAAACGCTATGCATTTGTTACACCTGATTATGTGCTGCTTACACGAGAGGCTGACTGGTATCCAAAATCAGGTGTAACCTATAGTAATACAGATGTGAGCTGGTATCAGCCTCAGTTTGTAGATTATACTTTAACAGTTTCCACCTCGCCCGAATTACAGCCAGTATCGCAGGGGGTAATAACAAAAGTAACAGATGGTCAGTACAAATTTGAACCTCAGACTCCACTCACCCAGCTTTCGTTGGCGATAGGCCGGTATGAGTTGAAGACTACCGAGCATAATAACCTGCAATTTGGTGTGTGGTACATAAAAGGACATGATTATTTTTCTGATGTATTTACAGAAACAAAAGATACACTGGCCTCTGTAATGGCCGAGCGTTTTGAAGATTTTCAGCGGAATTACAACCTGGAATACAACTCTGAGCGTATAGCACTGGTTGAGGTGCCGGCACAGTTCAAATCATACGCACGTATGTGGACATCAGTACAGGAAGTTATTCAACCGGGACAAATTTTAATCCCGGAGAAAGGTTATTCTTTCCGTCAGGCAGATTTTGAAAATCAAAAAGAACGGATGGGAAGATGGGGCGGTCGTGGAGGAGGTGGAGACATGACCGATCAGGATAAAGAATTGCGTGTTTTCGGAGAATTTATTGGCATGTTTATCGCAGAACAAACAGCCGACCGTTCAATGGCACGCGGACAAATGGAAATGGAACAAAAGCCAAATCCGTATTTTATTTTCCCGTGGTTGTACAATTTTCAATATAATATTCAGTCAGACAGGTGGCCAATCACCAATCGGGTATTTGAAGCCTATTTAAAGAGCCAGTCTACCGATATGCGATCTTTTTTCAGGGGGAACATGGAAGGCGGTGAAAGTCCGGAAGTATTAGCCAACATTGCATTACAGGATTACACCTTTGATGAGATACTGGCCGATCCGGATCAGAAAGATATTGTTAATGATGTGATTAGTTTAAAAGGCGATGTGTTGTTTTCAACCATTAAACTCAAAGCCGGAGATAAAGAATTTGAAGATTTCTTACACACAACATTAGACGAAAATAAATACAAGAATATACACTTTGAAGACTTTGATCGTAAGCTGGCGGCTGAGTTTGGTATTGAATTGGTGCCTATGATGAACGATTGGTTCAAGGAAACAAATTTGCCAGGTTATTTGGTGTCTCCAATAAATGCCGTAAAGGTAAAATCCGGAGAAGCCATGAAAACTATGGTCTCACTTAAAGTCACCAATTTTTCGGATATAGAAGGATTAGTTAAGCTCACTTTCAGGCTTGGTGGAGGAGGTGGTGGCGGCCGCGGAGGTTTTGGAGGTTTCGGCGGGCAATCAGAGGATGTAATAGATAAGCTGGTTCATTTAGATCCTCACCAAACAAAAGAATTGAGCTACCTTTTTGATGGAGAACCAAGAATGGTGATGCTTAATACCTTAACGTCAAAAAATATTCCGCACAGCTTTATGGAAGGTTTTCGCGAAATTGAAGAAAACCTGAAACTGACAGCCTGGGAGGGAGAACGTATTAGTTCTACACCTGTTCAAACCAAATTACCCAATGAGGAAATTGTAGACAATGAGGATCCTGGTTTTGAAATAACAGAAAACAAGCAGGTGAGCTTACTCGAAAAATTAATTGTTGAAGAGGAAGAAACAGAAGAAAGGTATACTGAAGTGAATTGGTGGCGTCCGCCGTTACACTGGACGGCAACTTCGGGTGCGGAATTTTATGGCGCCTACGTTCGATCTGCTTATTATATAAAAGGAGGTAATGGCGACCAGGTTGCCCGCTGGAATGTTCCCGTAAAAAAAGCCGGATACTATGATGTTTACTATCATTATTACGGAGAAGGGGGAGGATTCCGCCGGGGCCGTCGCGGAGGAGAGTCTGGAAATTATCACTTTATTATACATGGTCAGGATGGTCCGGAAGATGCATATCTTGATTCAGAAGGTGCTGAAACAGGATGGGTACATTTGGGATCCTACTATTTTAATCCTGAAACAGCAGTGATCGAATTAACAAACGAAACCACTTTGCGTGCCATATATGCAGATGCGGTTAAAATTGTCGAATTATAAAATAAATCAACATACATAATGAAAACAAAAATCAGACTTATGCAAAAGGTTATACTTGTCGTTTTTTTCCTTATGCAAGCCACTTTTGCTATTCAGGCGCAGGAAGCCTTAACACTTGATAAGGCCTTACAAATTGCCGAAATCAGCAGCCCGGATTTAATTCTGCAAAGACTAAATCTTGAGCGATATCAGAAAAACCTTGAAGCACAACGCGCGGCTTTAAAGTCACGCTTTTCACTGGAGGTGAATCCTGTTAATTATAATAAGCAGAGAAGTTTTGACAGCCGCGTAACGGAATGGTATACCAGCGAAAATTTTGAGACAAATACCCGGTTTACGGTATCTCAACCAATTTTGCCAACCGATGGAACAATATCACTTACCAATCAGTTTGGATGGTCGAGTAGTAATTCTACCCGAAATACGGGAATATCGGAAAATGAGGTGTTTTTTAATAACCTGTCATTAAATCTCAATCAACCCTTATTTACTTACAATACATTAAAGTTAACGTTGAGAGAGCTGGAACTTAGCTTCGAAAATGCAAGAATCAGTTATGCCATGCAACTTTTAAACCTTGAAAGAAATGTGACTCAATATTTTTATCAGGTATATATGGCGCAAATGAACTTGTCGATTGCCCAGGATGAGCTTGAAAATACACAAAAAAGTTATGATATAATTAAAAACAAAGTTGAAGCCGGTTTAGCAGCAAAAGAAGAAGAATACCAGGCTGAGTTGAACCTTGCATCTTCAAAATCATCCTTACAAAACAGCGAAGTAACTTTTGAAAATGCAAAAGACCAGCTTAAACTTTACCTCGGAATGGATCTTTATGAGGACATAGTGATTCTGGCGAATGTTAGTGCTGATCCCGTTCCTGTAGATATGGATTTGGCCATTGAAAATGGTTTAAATTCGAGAATGGAACTTCGGCAACGCGAAATTGACGTGGAGACCAGTCAATTTGATCTTATTCGAACCAAAGCACAAAACGAATTCAGAGGAGATATGAACCTGAGGTTTGGCATAACTGGCGATGATCCAAATTTGGGTAACATTTTCGATAATCCTACAAAAAGCCCTTCAGTAAGTCTTAGCTTTAATATCCCGATTTTCGACTGGGGTGAGCGTAAAGCCCGAATTGCAGCAGCTGAAGCCTCTATTGAATCGCAGCAAATCAATCTGGAAGAACAGAACAAACAGATAATTATTGATATCAGACAGGTATATCGAAATATCCAAAACCAGTTAAACCAAATAGACCTGGCCGAACAGAATGAGCGAAATGCCCAGCTTACCTACGAGATTAATCTGGAACGTTACGAAAACGGAGATCTCACGGGTATGGATCTTAACCTTTATCAGTCACAGTTATCCTCACAGAAAGTTGCACTTAGCCAGGCACTTATAAATTATAAAATCGAGTTATTAAACCTAAAAATACAATCGTTATACGATTTCGAAAAAGGAGAAGCAATTATTCCTTCGGATTTGTACATGGACGAAGACCAAAATTAACCTGAAAATCTTACTACAATGAAGCATATAAAATTATTTATTCTGTTAGGTGTTGTTGTTGCAGCTATTTCATGTAACAATCAAACTAGTTCCGAGTCAACCGAGCTTGCAGTGCCGGTTTCTGTTGAGACTGTAAAGCTAACCAGTATTCAACAATTCGTGTCGACTACCGGTACGGCCAAAGCACATTACGAAAACGAGTTAACTTCTGAAATACAAGGGAAATATTTCCTTCAGGTTAATCCAAAAACAGGTCGTAAGTTTAAATTGGGCGATCGTGTAGAAAAAGGACAGGTTATCATCAAATTTGAGAATGAGGAGTACCTGAACGGTCTTTCTATCCAATCAACCGAATTAAATCTCGAGATTTCAGAGCAGGATTATGAAAAGCAAAAATCACTTTATGAAAAAGGAGGTGTTACTCTGCTTGAGTTGCGTAATTCAGAAGTTTCGAAGATTAATGCTCAAAATAGTTACGAAAACGCACAAATTCAATTGGCAAAAATGCAGGTTGTAGCTCCTTTCTCAGGTGTTATTGTTGAATTGCCTTATTACACCGAGGGTGTTCGCGTATCATCGGGCGAGAGTATGGTTAAACTAATGAGCTACAATAAAATGTATGTCGACATTAATCTTCCCGAAAAAAATATCTCGGAAGTAACAACCGGGCAGGAAGTACTAATAACAAGTTATACCCTTACGGAAGATACGCTAAAAGGACGCGTTGCTGAATTGTCTCCAATTATTAGCGACGAAACAAGAACTTTTGCGGGCAAACTGGAAATCGATAATCCGGAGTTAAAATTGCGCCCCGGAATGTTTGTGAAAGCTAATATTGTAACAGCTCAAAAAGACAGTGCTATTGTAATTCCGAAAGATATTATAATGTCAGGCGGGCGTGGAAAATATGTATTTATTGTGGGGCGTAACAACGCAGCCAACGATCGCCAGATTACTACAGGCATTGCTAATCAGGATGAAATTGAAGTCGTGGAAGGACTTTCTGTAAACGATCGTTTAATTATAAATGGATATGAAACCCTACGCGATAATTCGAAAGTGAAAGTGATTTTGTAGAGTGACCGGTAATTTTTTAGAAAAATTAGTATGAAGA
>DASQBW010000838.1:0-2813 GCA_035635015.1 Draconibacterium sp.
CTGATTCTTCTGTTCATTTCGTCTCATAAATCTTAAGAGAAAAAGAGACTCCAGGTATTTTACGGAATGTAAATCGCGAAGTTCTAATTCCGTTGGCTCCACACGAGCCGGGCACGAATCAGATCGGCTCCGTCGCTTTCGCGAACTACACTACAAATATGACTATTTTTGTCGATAATTTGCTTTTTTATGCCCAATCGGTCATCCTGTATACCTTCTTTTACAAAATTTACCTCCAGTTCACTTAGCTCGTTGGTTTCATGAAAATCGAAATCGTAACTATCTATTATGCGTTCGAGGTAGCGTCCGCTGTTAAAATGCTGGTTAACATCTATTTCATTAAAAAGTACCGGAGTAAAAGTTATTTCATCTTTCGAGTTTATTGCATTTACTTTTCCTGCATTTTTATCCAAAACACGTTCCTTCTCAAAAGGGATCGAGTCCAGCTCAAGACGAACAATTCGTTTCGTAGCCATATCAAGTACCAACCAGCTGGTGGTTGCTTTTATGATACTATTGCCTTTTTCATCCATAAAATGAATATCGCGAAGGGCAAGAATACCTTCGGTTCCCGAAGGCCAGGTTTCTACGCTGAACTTTTCTCCCCACTCAGGGCGGCGAACAATTTCAACCCGTAATCGCGAAAGCACCCAAAAACGTTTTTCTTTCTGAAGATTGTCAAATCCCCAGCCTAACATTTCAGCGTGTTCCCAGGCAATATCCTGTATTTGCCAAAATAAGTAGGAGGTTGATAACTTGCCAAAACGATTAACGAAAAATGACTTGGTTGTTAATTCCTGTGTATGTTTAAGTTTCATGCTTCTTGAATCAGGTAATGTTAAACTTTTTTGCAAATTTATTGTTCGGTTTTTGAAAATCAATAACAAATGTTCAATTTTGCGGCAAAATAACACGGTATGGGAAAGATTATTATTAAAACTCCGGAACAAATAGAAGGAATTAGGCAAAGCGCAAAGCTGGCAGCAAAAACGCTTGATTATGCTGAGCAGTTTATAAAAGAAGGAGTAACCACTGAATTTATCGATGATAAAATAGATGAATTTATTCGTTCCCATAGTGCGGTACCTGCCCCGAAAGGTTATAATGGTTTCCCAAAATCGTCGTGTATATCACCCAATAATGTTATCTGCCATGGAATCCCTTCAAAAAATACAATTTTAAAGGATGGCGACATTATTAATGTTGATATTACAACAATCCTGAATGGTTATTATGGCGATACTTCGCGCATGTTTTCAGTGGGCAATATTAGTAAGCAGGCTGAGAATTTGATTGACATAGCCGGACATTGTCTCGATCTTGGAATTGAACAAGTTAAACCGGGGAATCGATTCGGGAATATTGGTTTTGTTATTCAGCGCTATGCAAAGGCACAAGGATGCAGTGTAGTATACGAATTCTGTGGGCACGGTGTAGGTTTGGATTTTCATGAAGAACCGCAGGTTGATCATGCATCGCGAAGAAATTCGGGCCCGGAGATGGAACCTGGAATGATTTTTACGATTGAACCCATGATTAACCAGGGGAAACCGAAAGCGGTGATTGACAGAAACGATGGCTGGACTGCCCGGACAATTGATAGTAAGTTGTCGGCACAGTTTGAACACACTATCTTGGTAACACCAACCGGCTGCGAAGTTTTAACGGACATTCATAATGAGTATCCGATAACGTAATTCCCACATTTCAAAGCATTGCAATTTATACAATCCCGCAACTTTGGGGAGGAAACCTTTTCTTTTTATCTAACGTTATTTCTGGACAAGACATTATTTATAATAAAAAAACGCCGCTCTAACTAAAGAGCAGCGTTCTTTTAAACTGTATTTTACAATTAAATCTTCCAGATTTCTGCGTCTGTCATCCAATCTTCTATTCCGAGTGACTGTTCTGATTCCTCTTCAATAGGTGCAGCTGATGAATCGAAGTAGCTGCTGTTAATCATCCAATCTTCAATTTGCAACGCTTCTTCAGTTTCTGTTTCATAAAGCGCTGTTGTACCATCAAAGAAGTTGTCGTCAGTCATCCAGCTTTCTATCTCTAAAGCCTCTTCTGTGTCGACAACTGCATATTTAGCAAATGCGCTCATATCTCCGATATTATCCATAGTAACAGTTGTTGAGCTTGCTTCTGTGTTATCGGTCATCGCAATGGCTATCTGACTGAAGCTGTTGTTTTCCAATACGGTTCTCCAAAAATTCTGTGCATTAACTGTAATGCTGATCAAAACCAAAGTAATAATAACCGCCAGTGATTTTGTGATTGTTTTCTGAACATTGTTTTTTGTTTTCATGACTTTTCCTCCTGCTTGTTTTTGTTTTCTTGTTTTCGTTGCTTCTACTTATTGTTTCTTGTTTTGTTTTCGATATTAAGACGCCTTAAAATATGATTCGTTACAAAATTTTAGAACTTTTTTTTAAAATGTACTGGTTTAAAACCTGAACTTTGTAATGCAAATATAAGTATAAAAAATGGTACTATGCAAAACAAAGTAGTATATTTTTTAAAAATATTTGTAAATTAATTTGCAAATATCAGTTAAACAGTGTTTTACGTGTTGGGTTTTTAAGCTGTCCAAAATCGTGCAAAATGATTTTTAGTAGAAAAGGTAAGTTATTGTTGTCTTGTAATTTCAATAATTGCGTTTAAAAAAATTTCATCAACAGTTAACTTTTTTAAAAGCAATATCGAAAATTCTATCTTTGTCATCAGAAAAATGAATTGTTTATGTCGTTGATAATTGAAGAAAAAGATCTGGAAAAATTTATAATGGTGGGCGACCGTGTTTTGGT
>DASQBW010000839.1:0-1851 GCA_035635015.1 Draconibacterium sp.
TTCCTGTGGCAATTGCCTGGAAATGTTTACCTTTACTTATTCAGATATCTATTTAGGCACTGTCACAAGTAGATTAATTCTTTGATATTCAATCAATTATAGCTATATTTGGATAGAAAAATACCCCGAAAAGAGGCAAAAAAGCCAAAAAACGGGGTAAAATTCATCTATCTATGGCAAAAATAAGAAGAATTCAGGAATTTCAACGACAAATTTGTTTTCAAAGCCCAGAAGAAAATTTTGCACTTTTATACGAGCGTTTTTTGGCCAGCGATTTAGGCTTGATTTGTCAGGCCATACCTTGGGACGAACTAGTAAAAAGCTTCAATATCAAGGAAAACGCAAAAGGTCCGGATTGCATATTTAGCCCGAAGGGTAAATTGGCCTTGATGTTTTTGAAACATTATGCCTGTTGTTCAGACAAACGGTTAATCGAGCAGCTAAACGCCAACCTGCATTACCAGTTTTTCTGTGATTTACTACTAGAACTAGGGGAAGGAGTTGAAAACCACAAGATAGTCAGTCAGATAAGGTGTGAGCTGGGGAAGCTTTTGGACATTGACAGTGCCCAGCAGGCTTTGGCAAGCCATTGGCTCGCCTATATCCAGGAACCAGGCAACGCCACAACAGATGCTACTTGCTACGAAAGCGAATTGCGCCACCCCACGGATCAAAAATTGTTGTGGGAGGCTGTTGAATGGAGTTTCGGGCAAATGAGGCTGTTGTGTAAGTACCTAAAAATCAGGTTGCCACGTACAAAGTATAACAAGTGGAAAGTACGTTATTTCCAGTATAGCCGCAAACGCAGGAAACCAGCCAAAGAAAGGCGTGTACTGACACGCAGCCTATTGATGTTACTTGATAAGCTAAACTATGAATTGGACGTCATTGAAGCCGCATTTGAACAGGAACTAGAACTACCAAAAAAATATTGGAAGAAAAGGGAAACTATAAAACTTATTTATCAGCAGCAAGAACACTTATTTACCACAGGCGAACATCCAAAAAACCGCATCCTAAGTATCTCAAAAGATTATGTCCGTCCAATTGTCAGGGGCAAAGAAACCAAAAAGGTTGAGTTTGGGCCCAAAGTAAACAAAATCCAAATTGATGGCATCAATTTTATCGAACACATCAGTTTCGATGCCTTCAATGAAGGTGGCCACTTTAAGTCATCAGTATGGCTGGCGCAAAGCCTGATGCGGACAATCACCATAGTAATGGGTGCAGATGCAATTTATGCTACAAACGCCAACCGCAAATTTGCCACAAGCCATAACATCCGCACAGATTTTAAGCGCAAAGGCAGGGCTGGAAAATATGAACAACAGCGCAAGCAGCTTGCTTCTTCGATAACAAAAGAACGGGCTAGCCGACTGGAAGGAAGCTTTGGCAAAGAAAAGGAGCATTACCACCTGAAAAAGATAAAGGCCCGCACCAAGCTAAACGAAATACTTTGGGTCTTTATGGGCATCCATACAGCCAATGCTTTAGAAATTGGTCGGAGGATGGTCAAGGCAAAGTTTGAGGAAGCGGCATAAGCAAGCAAAAACATCTTTTCACTTACGTTTATGGGTAAGGTGTGCCTGGAAATCAATAAAAAGTAAAGTTTTGTGTGCTTTTCGTACATGGAAACTAAAAATAGAAGAGAAGTGATTTTTTATAACTGCCCCATACTTTAAAACAGAGCTGAAAAATGCTTTACTTCTGATAATCCCTACCTGTTTTTTTGTCAGTAAAAAAATGTTGTATTTTTCAACAGTTTTTAATATCCTCCATAACATTTCTTTTCGAGGGGTTTTATAGCAATATGCAAGTCTTTTAAGATTATTTTCATATACTCCACCTTTG
>DASQBW010000840.1:0-1659 GCA_035635015.1 Draconibacterium sp.
GTTAAAAGATAATTGAAGATTAAAACTAAACGCTAAGAAAACACTATTTTCGCAGCGATAAAAGCACAAGTTACAAAAATTAGACAGCAATGATTAATCACGTCGTTCTTTTTAAATTGAAAGATTACCCTTTAGACGAAAAAACTGCGATAATAGCTGAACTTAAAGCAATGTTATTGGGTTTAAAAGATAAAATCGCCGAGTTGAAACACATTGAAGTGGGCGAAAATTATGAATTGGAATCAAAAAGTTACGACCTCGCGCTGTTATCACATTTCGATAGCGTTGAAGATTTGGATGTATACCGTGTACATCCCGAGCATTTAAAAGTGGTAAAACGTGTTGGCGAAACTACCGAAGCACGTGCAGCTGTAGATTTTAACTTCTGATTCTGTTTTACAAAAACATCTATTAACAGCGTTGCATTATGAGTAGCCTTTATCCCATCAAGTTCAAACCAATTTTTCATGAAAAGATCTGGGGCGGAATCCGATTAAAAACTATCCTGAATAAAGATTTGGGAGAATTGACTAACTGTGGTGAGAGTTGGGAACTTTCGGGGGTGGAAGGAAATATTTCAGTAGTAGCCAATGGTTTTTTGGCAGGTAACGAACTGGATGAACTGATAGAGATTTATATGGGAGACCTTGTTGGTGACAAGGTTTATGAAAAATTTGGCCTTGAATTTCCGCTGCTAATAAAATTTATCGATGCCCAAAACGATCTGTCCATTCAGGTACATCCAAATGATAAATTGTCGAAAGAACGTCATAATGCTTACGGGAAAACTGAAATGTGGTACGTAGTTGGAGCAGAGAAAGGCGCTTTAATTAATTCGGGTTTTAACCAGGAAGTAAACCGTGAGAAGTATCTTGAATATTTGAATGCCGGCAAATTAACCGAGCTGCTGCATTACGATGAGGTAGAAGCAGGCGATGTTTATTTTATTCCGGCCGGACGAGTACATGCCATCGGAAAAGGCTGTCTGGTTGCCGAAATTCAGCAAACCTCAGATATAACATACCGCATTTACGATTACAATCGTAAAGATGACAAAGGTAACGAACGGGAACTGCACACTGATCTGGCCTTGGATGCTATCGATTTTTCGTACTCAAGTCAGTATAAAACAGATTACAAGACAGAGGTAAATAAAGCAGTAGAAATTGTTAGTTGCCCGTACTTTTCTACCAATATTATTGAGTTCAATAAAACGCAGGATAAAGATTACAATCAGCTCGATTCGTTTGTTATATACATGACACTGGAAGGTGAGTTTGAAGTGGTAACCGAAGGCGGATCTGAAATCGTAAATCGTGGAGAAACGGTTTTGGTCCCTGCAAGTCTTGAATCTGTTCAGCTTAAACCTCAATCAGAAACTGTAAAAGTTTTGGAGGTATTTATCAAATAGAAGAATATTTCTTATTTTAAGAAAACATTCAAAAAATTAAGCCTTTTATGGAGATAAAAGAAGCTCAGTTTATAATGAGTAACTCTGAAGTTGACAAATGTCCGGCCCCCGACCGGCCCGAATATGCTTTTATTGGGCGGTCGAATGTGGGCAAGTCATCGTTGATAAATATGCTCACCAATAAAAAATCATTGGCAAAAATATCTGGGAAACCTGGAAAAACGCGTTTAATCAATCATTTTCTAATC
>DASQBW010000841.1:0-2069 GCA_035635015.1 Draconibacterium sp.
GTTAAAAAAGGGATTCTATTCAACTTTTCGGCTTGGTGTGCTCGTGTTTTACCAAAGTGCATTCAAAATAATTTTAATACATTTGAGTTTTACAAAAAAACAATTTGAACAATGAGGTATATAGCTTTAATACTTGCAGTAATGTTGGTGATACCGGCATTTGGACAACGCAACAGAAGAGATGATGAGTCGATAGAAATTCCAACCTATGAGGAGGGAATAGTTTACACTTTGCCACGTACCGGAATTAAGATCCACGTAACGGCAGTTGGCGAAAAATTTGAACCCGGACCGTATGCGGCTTATGCCGAGCAGCTGTTGGGAATTAAAAATGTAAAAACAAGGGCCACCGTTAGCTGGTCGGTTACCGATGTTAGCATTGAAACTTTTGCAGAACCCGATCCCGAACAGGTTTACAAGGCCATGGGAGATGTGGCTGCTTTGATTAGTCTTGCCCCGAACGGATGTTTGGCCGGAATAAATACGGGAAGTATACATATACCTGAAAGCATTCAGTTAGCTTCAAATAATCTGGCGCAAAAACCGGAAAAGGATGATGGCTTCTCATTTGATTACCTTACCGACAGACCCAGTTATTATCCGGGTGACTCAACAAATAATTTCAGACCAACAAGAGTAAGTGTGGAGCAGAAAGCTGCTGAGGCGGCACAACGTATTCTGGATTGCCGTATGAACCAGTACGACATGGCTGCTCTGATGATGGATGGCGAACATCCTGATGGAAAAGCCTATGAGGTGAGTATGAAAGAATTGAAAAAGATTGAGGATGAATACATCCGGCTTTTTGTGGGGCGTACTACGTATAAAAAACAAAGTGCCAGCTTCGATTATGTGCCTTCATCGTCGGAAAAAAGCGGACAGGTTGTGTTTCGTATCTCGGATGAAAAAGGTATTGTTCCGGCTTCTGACCTGTCGGGAAAACCTGTAATGATGGAGTTTGAGCGTTTACAGGAACTGAATCAGCAACTGAGCAGTAATGTTGCTTCTGAAAATCCTGATGCCGGAGCCTCAGGTATTTACTACCGTATGCCCGGAGTTGCTACTATACGTTTAATCTACGAGATGAATGAGTTGGCTTCTGTAAGAGCCACAGTTGCCCAGTTTGGCGTCGTTGCTCCTTTCCCTGAAGATTTTTTGGGCGGCAATTATGCAGTTGAATTTCATGCTGAAACAGGGGCAATAAAAGCAGTGAAAAAACTAAATTCCGTGAATCCTATCCAATTGCAGGAATGATAGAGTGGGGGATTAGTTTCTTTTGCTACATAAAAAACAAAGCCCGGTTTCTGAAAAACCGGGCTTTGTTTTTGTCTTGCAATGCAAGTTTATAATTTTTTCAATTAATGAACGCCTTTCATCATTCGGTTAAGAACAGGTGCAATCATAAAGGCAATTCCAGCCAGAATAATAGAGTAAATCGCTATAAAGTAGAAGGTAGGTATTCCTAACCAGAGACAAATTGCTGTCATTGCGGCTGCAAGATAATTACCCAACGCAATAGAGGCAAACCATGTTCCCATCATTACCGATGTAATTTTTGGAGGAGAGAGTTTGGTAATCATCGAGAGTCCTACCGGCGACATACAAAGTTCACCCATGGTGTGCAACAGGTAAACAAATACCAGCCAGATTGGGCTAACCAAACCGCTTGCAGCAGTATCGTTGGCAATACCAATAATTAAAAAACCGGCAGATAAGAAAACCAGTGAGAAGCCAAATTTATTAGGTGTTCTCGGATTCAGCTTTTTCTTTGAAAGTTTATCCCATATAATGGTAAAAACCGGGGCAAGAATAACAATAAATGCAGCATTTACGGATTGAAACCAGGAGGCCGGTATTTCCCATCCCCAAACCACACGGTCGGTGGCCTCTTTGGCAAAGGTGTTAAATGAGGTGCCGGCTTGTTCAAACCCAGACCAGAAAGCGATATTAAACAGCGCCAAAACAAAAATTACTCCTACACGGCTCCATTCGGTTTTGCCACTCGTATTGGTGAAAATCGTATAGCCTAAGTAGCCAAATCCTGCAATTGCTGCACCAATAGCAATAAC
>DASQBW010000842.1:0-4472 GCA_035635015.1 Draconibacterium sp.
GCATAAATGTATGATGTTCCGTTATACGCCCATACAATGCTTTTTCCAATTCGGCTTTTCTTCTAATCAGTGAGCCTTTTGCGAAACCAGCCAGTTTCTTCGGTTTTTTTTCTCCTGCGGCCAGCGCATAAATAATAGCAATTCCTGTTTTTCCAAAAACATCACTAACAACACTTCCCTGTTTGATGTTGGCATCTTCTAGTATATTCTGAAGCCTTTTCTTCTCGGCTGTTCGCTGACTAATTAACTTACGGCGGTGGCGATGTAAATCGCGCAACTGACGAATCTCCTCACGGGGAATAAAACTTCCTTTTAGCAACCCGCTTAATAACAGTTTTGCTATCCACTCGCTGTCCTTTTTATCTGTTTTGTGCCCCGGCACATTTTTGATATGGCGGGCATTGCACAAAAGGATCTCAAAATATTCCTCCAATACGTAATAAACCGGCTTCCAATATATCCCGGTGCTCCCCATTGCAATGTGGGTAATTCCTTCGTTTTGAAAAAAGCAAACCAATCGTTCAAGATCTTCAGTAAAGGTTACAAAGGTTTCCGTGCGTTCAATAATATCTTTACCTTTGATACTGGCTACAACTGTACCTTGATGAACATCAAGTCCACAGCCACGCTCAATGATTCTTGGGAATTCTTCGACAGGTTTCATAGTAGAAAATTATATTGGTACTTAGATACCGCAAGTTAATTTACTTTCATTCCTGTTGGTGATTCCCGGGAATCATGATTGTTTTATTAACAACGAATCGAGTAATTATTTCCATTCTAAAAAAACAACTATACAAACAAAGTTAGCGTAACAACTTGTACATATATGCCAACTCCACACGATTAGCTACGGAAACAATTTCAGTGCATCAATTTACATCGCATTTTCAAACATAACGTTTCAATTAATGAAATATATTTCAGCTCGCAGATACTACAAAAACTTGCAGACTTAACAACATACTTTTCCAGGCGCCATTGTCCTTTTAATTATCAAGTTAAAACTCCTCAAATGGCTAAAGAAAAAGAATAAGAGCTCTAATCTGATTTTTTTCATTGATACTTTTAAATGAATTCAATTATCTTTATTCCCATATTTGAAGATATCGATATTATTGTGGCAACAGAATACTGTTAAAATTTAATATCTTATTTTTTTTTGAACTCTTAAATAATAAAAATTAACCATGAGGTTGGCATGTAAAATACTCAGTTAAATAAGAATGGTTAAAAGACATGCGAGTGACACACAATACCTGTAAAAATAAATAATTTTAGAAGTATGAAAATTTCTGTTATAGGAACAGGTTACGTAGGATTGGTTTCGGGAACTTGTATTGCCGAAACCGGAGTTAAAGTAGCCTGTGTAGATATTGATGAGAAAAAAATAGAGAAACTTAATAACGGTGTAATTCCTATTTACGAACCGGGCCTGGAAGACATTTATAAAAAGAATGTTGAAAAAGGCCGTTTAGAATTTACAACCAACCTTGGTGCCAGCATTAAAGATGCCGATGCTGTTTTTATTGCTGTTGGAACACCACCAGATGAAGATGGCAGTGCCGACCTGAAATATGTTCTGGGAGTGGCCCGCGAAATTGGTAAATACATTGACCACTACCTGGTTGTGGTTACAAAAAGTACGGTACCTGTTGGAACGTCCGAGAATGTAAAACAGGCTATTCTGGAAGAACTGGAAAAGCGAGGAAAGGATATTCCGTTTGATGTAGCTTCTAATCCCGAATTTCTGAAAGAAGGAAGTGCGGTAAATGATTTTCTGAAACCTGACCGGATTGTAATTGGAACCGAATCGAAAAGAGCACGAACAGTAATGAAACGTTTGTACAAACCTTTCCTACTTAATGGACATCCAATTCTATTTATGGATATTATTTCATCAGAAATGACGAAATACGCTGCAAACTCAATGCTGGCAACAAAAATTAGTTTTATGAACGACATCGCAAACCTCTGCGAAATTGTTGGTGCCGATGTTGAAAATGTACGCCGTGGAATCGGCTCAGATCCCCGCATCGGGAATAAATTTATCTATCCCGGCACCGGTTATGGAGGTTCTTGTTTCCCTAAAGATGTACAGGCATTAATTCGCACTGCCGATGAAAAAAACTATTCACTCGATGTTTTAAAAGCTGTTGAAGCTGTTAATTACCGCCAGAAAGAGGTATTATTCAACAAGTTACACAATCGTTTGGATGGTAATTTAAAAGGCAAAAAAATTGCAATATGGGGACTCGCGTTTAAACCAAAAACCGACGATATGCGCGAAGCCCCGTCGTTGGTTATTATTGAAAAACTGTTACAAGCCGGCGCTTCTGTTGTTAGTTACGATCCGGTTGCAATGACCGAAGCAGAACGTATTTTGGGCAACAAAATCTCGTACGCTAAAGATGAATACGAAGCCTTAATTGATGCAGATGCTTTGATCCTGGTTACTGAGTGGTCAGAATTCAGACTTCCAAATTTCCGCGTAATGGAAAAACTTCTGAAGAATAAAATCATATTAGACGGACGAAACATATATGACCCGGAAGAACTGGCAGAACTTGGTTTTGAGTATTTTGCCATCGGAAGAAAAACAAAATAAATGAATTTGATTCAAAGCATCCACACCTTATCACAAGGGTGGATGCTATAGTTATTAGCGCTCACACCCGGAATAATTTACTGATAAAATTTTTGGTTGTAGACAAGGTATCAAAAGAACACACAGCCAATATTCAAACGAATATTAACTCATAGCTCGAATGTCATTAAAACGGGTAAAATCAAACAGTTAAGAGTTTTTGGCTTTTGGTAATGAGAAGCAAAAAGTACTGCCTTCATTTTCTATACTGCTTACTGAAATAGCACCTCCGTTTTTTGTCACAAATTCTTTACAAAGATGAAGGCCTAAACCGGTTCCGCTTTCTTGAAAAGTACCAAAACGTTGTGTTTTACTGCTTAGGATAAAAAGTTCTTTACTTGTCTTTTCATCCATTCCAATGCCATCATCTGTTATACAAAACTCGTAACAGCCGTTTTTAAAACATGAGGTAATTGTTATTTTCCCGCCCTTATCTGTAAATTTTATTGCATTAGATATCAGATTCCTGAAAACAGTAGAAATCATATTTCTATCTGCAAGGCACTCAACTTCCGAATCTACTATGTTTTCGATGGTGATCTGTTTCGAGTCTGCATGCTGCTGCAACACTTCCAGGTTCTCGCAAACTAAAAGTGCAGGTTTAAATACTGCAGCCTCTACTTTTACCCTTCCGGTTTGCGACCGCGACCACTCAAGCAGGTTTTGCAAAAGTGCAAAAGTATTTTTTGAAGATTTATGAATATCCTGAACAAACTCAAATTTGTCTTCATCTGGAAGCGCCTGCCAATTCTCAAGCATAACTTCGGATAAGCCTAAAAGTGCGTTAAACGGACTTTTTAAATCGTGTGCAATAATAGAGAAAAACTTGTCTTTTGCAGTGTTGGCTTTTCTTAATTCTTCAGTTCTTTGTACCACTTGTTCTTCCAATGAGGCATTCAATTCCAGCAACTCCTTATTTTGTTTTCGTATTTTAACCTCCTGCAAAAAACTTTTCACGGCTTCTTTTACAGTTAAAACCAGGTCGTTTTTATCCCAGGGTTTAGAGATAAAACGATAAAGCTGTGCATTGTTTATTGCGTTACTTATACCTTCGATACTGGCCTGCCCAGTTAAGAGAATTTTTAATGACTCCGGAGAAAGTTTATGTACTTCTTTAAGCAGCTCATCACCTTTCATACCAGGCATAATATAATCGGAAATGATTACCGGCACCTGCTGACCTTCTGCTAAAAGTTCTTTAAAATAATCCAGTGCATCCTCTCCGCTATCAGAAGTTTCGATGTTGTATTCTTCGCCAAATGATGACTGGAGTTGTTCTTGTAATGCTTCCAATATAATCTCCTCGTCATCAACGCAAATAATTGTTTGTCGTTTCATTTAGCCCTCATTTTTGATTTTATTTAATCCCGTTTTTATTACCTGTTCTAAATCCTTTGTGGACCAGGGCTTAGAAAGATAGGCGTGTAATTTTGCATTTTTAATGGCATTGTTGATTGCCGACTCATCAGCCTGACCGGTTAACATCACCTTTACAATCTTCGGAAACTTTTTGTGGACTTCTATCAAAAATTCGTCTCCCTTTTTTCCAGGCATTAACCAATCTGAAACAATTACCAATACATCAATATCTTCTTTAGTAAGTTCTTCAATAACTTCAAGTCCTTCTTCTGCATTTTCAGCTGATTCATAAATGTATTCATTCCCAAATATATTCTTGATCTGCTCTCCAAGACTTTCAAGTATTATGCTTTCATCATCGACACAAACAATAGCTTTTTTCTTCATCTTCAATTTAATTTACAGGCAATGTAACAATAAATGTTGTTCCTTCGCCAACCTCACTTGTAAGGTCGATTGAGGCCTG
>DASQBW010000843.1:0-9124 GCA_035635015.1 Draconibacterium sp.
TCAATATGTTCCATTCTCAGCCTATTATCTTTTTCATTACACGCATTTTATGGGTATAACGTTGCGTATCGATATTAAAAATACCAAACTGATCAACATTATCAATCCGAACCTGTCCTGAAGCATGAATAATTTTATTCCGTTTCCAAATGATTCCCACATGTACAATATTACCTTCTTCATCGTCAAAAAAGGCCAAATCGCCGGGTTCTGCCTCATCTACAAAACTCATGGCTGTTCCAATTTTCACCTGTTCACTTGCATCGCGGGGTAATTTTATACCAATCATCTTGTAAATCATTTGTGTAAAGCCACTGCAATCAACACCAAACGGTGTGCGTCCACCCCACAAATAAGGAGCATTAAAATACTTTAAAGCTTGTTTTATGGCAACCGGCCGTGGGTCCTTCAGTTCTCCATAGATTACCTCTCCGGTTGCAAGGTAAGTATCCTGGGTAACCGAAAACTGTTTGAGATAAGGTCTCCAAACCGGCAAAGTACTTCCGGCCACCAACATAAGGTTCTGTTCTTCGTTTACCGGAACAATGGTGATAATATCAGAGGTAATAGCCGTTGCACTGTTTTCAATTTTACCCAAAGTACGGTTTGTTATGGGAGTGATCATTTTAGTATCGACCCAACCTTCGTAACCATCATATGCCAGCTTTACATTCGTCCATCCCACCATTTGTTCGCGCATTTCAAAGTGTTCACCAAATAATATTTGAGTAACCATTTCACTTTTTTCAGAAGGTTCGAGCCTTACAGGTATAATACTTAAATTGGAAATGCCGTAGTTCATCAATATTTTCTTAATTTTATTTTGTAAATCAGAAATAACATCTGATTAAAGCGAATAAACACAAAACTAAGAAAAAATGAACTTTACAGGCTGTTTAACAAAGCTAATTTGTGAACGAAATATTAAGAGGTTGTTTGAAAAGAAGCAACATTGAACATATATTAATTCAATCAAAATTTCGATATTCGGAGTATGAATAAAATATTAAGACGATTAAAAAAATATACCAGGGTATTTTTACAACTGGCTTTGTTTGCACTTACAGCTGTGGCCCTGTATTTTATTTTACCCGGCGAGCCAAAGTTTAAATACGAATACCAAAAAGGATTTCCGTGGAGACATGAGAACCTCGTTGCACCTTTTGACTTTGCTATTTTAAAAACAGCCAATGAACTGGAAGACGAAAAATCGGAACAGATAAATTCGCTGATCCCTTATTTTGCTGTTGATACCACGCAAAAAAATATTAGTACCTCCCAATTGCGACTGGATCTGAATTTAAATACCGACAATACCAATACCAAAAAGGCCAGAGTGTTTCAGGTGTTAAGCGAAAAGATTAACGACCTCTACTCGTATGGAATACTACAATCTTCAATAGATAGCTACGAAGAGCTGAATGGCAAAGAAGAAATTAATAAACGAATTGGGAATCAGGTGCAGAAGATTAGCACAGACAAACTTTATTCCGAAAAATCGGCTTATAACGCCTTGCTCAACACAAGACAGGAACTGGAAGATAGCGGAATAAATGACCAATGGCTGAGGAATCTTGTACTTGACCGATACATAAAAGCCAATCTGCAGTACGACAATGAGACAAGCCAAAGAGAAATTGATGAAGTAACCCAAACCCTTTCAACCACTCGTGGGATGGTTCGATTGGGGGAACGTATTGTTTTGGAAGGTGAAATTGTAGATGCGCAAAAATTCCAGGTACTGGAATCGTTAAAGGCCAGTTACGAAAAAGAAAGAGGTAACGATGTAAACCGTTATATGGTTGCCATCGGAAAAGTTTTACTGATTACGGTATTGTTAAGCCTGCTTTTTGTTTTTCTGCTGCTCTACCGTCGCGATATATTAGGGCAATTAAATAAACTAAGCTTCCTGTTACTTTTAATGGCCGGGATTGTGTTGTTATCCAACTTTATAAATACCTTCCCCAACCTGCACATTTATATGGTTCCCCTTGCCGTTTTTCCAATCATGATCCGAACTTTTTTTGATTCGCGAACAGCTATTTTCACACTAATAATCACCACTTTACTCATTGCATTTTACGCCCCCAACAACTACGAGTTTATGTTGGTTGAAGTGTCGGCCGGTATCATTGCAGTTTTTAGCCTCAACAAAATGCACCGGCGCGTTCACCTTGTTTTGGCCGCACTATGGGTATTTTTAACCTACTCATTTGTTTTTATTGCATTAAGCCTGATACACGACGGTTCAATTTTAACACTCAACTACTCAATTTTAAAGTGGTTTGCCATTAGCAGTGTACTTGTGCTGTTGGTTTACCCACTGGTTTACATTTTTGAAAAACTGTTTGGTTTTGTATCTGATGTAACTTTAATCGAAATCTCTGACAGTAATCAACCGCTGCTAAGAAAACTGGCCGAACAAGCTCCGGGAACTTTTCAACATTCAATGCAAATTGCTAACCTTGCAGAAGAGGTTATCCTCCGTATTGGTGGAAATCCTTTTTTGGTTCGTGCCGGAGCACTTTATCACGACATTGGCAAGATTGGAAGGCCTAACTTTTTTATTGAAAACCAGGCAATGGGTATGAATCCTCACGACAGGATCAATCATTTAAAAAGTGCAGAAGTAATCATCGATCATGTTCGGAATGGAGTTAAAATGGCGCAAAAACACAACTTACCAACACCAATTGTTGAGTTTATAGCTACCCATCACGGAACAACAAAAGCAAAATACTTTTATTTAAAACATAAGGAACTCAATCCTGACCAGGAAGTAGATGAAAAAGCATTCGCCTATCCCGGTCCTTTGCCACGTTCGAAAGAAGCGTCAGTAGTTATGCTTGTGGATGGAATTGAAGCTGCTTCGCGCAGTATGAAAGAAAAAACACACAGTAACCTGAAGGAATTAATAAACAGCATGATCGACAAAAAAATTGAAGACAAACAGCTTGATGAGGCTGATCTGACGTTCCGGGACATAAATACCATTAAGGAAACATTACTGGAAAAACTGATAAACATTTATCACATACGAATTGAATACCCCGAAGAAAAAAAGAAAAAAAAGGAGTAAGAATAAACGAAAATACCTCCTGTTACGTTAGTAGATAGACCAATAACCAGAGAATTATCATGAAAAATTTTAAAATAATTGTAAGCCTGCTGGTCCTGATTGCACTGTTATCAAATGCTTGCTCTAAGAATGAGGACACACCTGATGGACCGGAAGCATCAGAATACGCTAAACTTGTAAATAAGTTCATAAACCGGGCAATGGAAGACAAATATTTCTGGAGTAGCAAAATGCCGGATATCAATTACAATTACGAACCAGATCCAAAAGCTTATCTCAGCAAACTTTTATACACCGACGATAAATGGTCGTACGTTACCGATGATGTTGATGCCTTGCTAAATAGTTTCGAAGGAAAAGAAAAATCATTTGGCTGGTCGCTGGCACATTACAACTTATCACTTTTTGAAAAGGATGTTGCCATTGTAGAATATGTTTATCCTGAAACGCCTGCATCCAATGCAGGATTTAAAAGAGGTGATGTTATTCTAAAGGTGAATGGGAGCGAAATAACGGAAAACAATTTTTGGGATTTACTGTATGCTGACCAAATTTCAGTAACTGTAGGGATACCAACTGATACGGAGATTGTAAGCGATACCTCCATCAACCTTACTTCGAGGGATCTCACCTTAAATCCCGTCTTAAAAACGAATATTGTTGAACATGATGGAAGAAGGATTGGCTACCTCTTTTATGCTCAATTTATACCCGAATTTAATAATGAACTAAGTGCAGCATTTCAAACTTTAATCAACCAGCAAGCTACTGATTTAGTCGTTGATTTAAGGTATAATCCGGGAGGAGTTATCCAGGCTGCTCAATACCTGGCTTCCTGTATTGCTCCGTTAACTGTGGTAAACAATAACGAAATACTTGTTACTTTTAAATGGAACGAAAAATGGCAAAAACACTATACCGATAACCAGATTATGAGTTACCTGGAGGCCTATTTTATCAACCAAGTTCCAACTAAAATGGGATTAAACCGAGTTTATTTTCTGACCGGTCCGTACACTGCATCGGCTTCAGAACTCACAATTACAGGTTTAAAACCCTACATGGCAGAAGTTATTACTGTTGGTGATACAACCTATGGTAAGTTTACCGGTTCGCTCACTTATTTTCCATCGGAATACCTGGACAATGCAAGTGCAGAGGAAATAAGCAATTGGGCGATACAACCCATTGTTATACGTTATGCCAATTTTGCCGGAGTAACCGAATTTAAAGATGGTTTTGCCCCGGACATTCCTGCAGATGACAATTTATTGAATGCTGTACCACTGGGAGATAAAAACGACCCACTTTTTAAAGCAGCAATTGAAGACATTACCGGCACACCGGTAATAGCAATGAAAAGTGCAAAGAAAGTTAACCTTCAGTACCAATTGATAGACCGTGGCTTTTCGCGTTTCGATCGCAATAAACGGGAAGGGCTACTTAAATTTCAAGAATAACTAAGGTTTTGCATAAAAAACATGATTATAAAATGGGTATTTCTGGTACCCATTTTTTATGCCCGAAAAAAGGCCACCCAAAGGCAGCCTTTATCTAACTAAACCAAACCTAAATAAATGAACCCTTTTTGAATAAGGGCGAGTAGTATATTTCTTTTAATCACGCGTAACACTTCCAAGACCTTCAATATCGCGTGTAACTTCCGGATTACCAGAGTACCGAACTTTACCAACTCCCTCAATCCGGGCATATAAGGTTTCAACAGCATGCACCGATCCGGTACCCACTCCTTCAATTTCAAACCGTGCATGGTTTACGCGAAGTTCATCTGCATCAACATGCCCCGCTCCCGAAAGGTTAACGGCTAACCGTTCAGCAATGCCATCAAGCTCGACAAGAACTCCACCTTCTCCAACAATCTTCACGTCCTTGGCTTTTACTTTCAGATCGACTTGTGCCCCTCCTTCAATGGCTAGGTATAAATCATCCAGATCAAGGTAACCTTCAGAATCCAGTTTTAAGCCTCCCTGAGCCTTTATTGCTTCAAGATGAGTAAATGTAATGTACAATCGAATGCGCTTATAATTTATAAAATCGTGATCCATAACCAATCGTAATTCATTGCCCCAGTTTTCAACCTTCAGATTATCCAACACATCTTCATCAAGTGTTCTAATCGTAAGCGCGCATTCATCGCCCTGTGTTAAAACTACTTTATAGCCGCCTTCCAGATAAATGGCAGAAAAATCTTCAATCTCGTATTTTCGGGAATCCCAGTCATTATCATTTTGTGCAAAAATTTGAACTGATATAAGGAGTGATACGATAAAGAGAAGCAATGCTTTCATTAAATTTGTTTTTTTTAATGGTTCGAAGGTAAATTTTTAAGGGTTGTATGATTTAATAATTTCGATGAATGCCGGCTTTTGATAGATAAATGCCTTTTTTTACATAGTAACAAGTTTTACAAAATATGCCCGGCAGTATTTCTACTTTCTCGAAATCCTGATTAAAAACAACAAAGCATAAATAATCAAACCGGGAATAACCGTAGCTAAAAAAATATTGATGAAAGACCAACTGTCCAAAAAAATCAGTTTATAGTAAATAAAACAGGTTGCGAGCACATTGGCAATCATCAAGCACCGCGCAAAAAACAGCTGAAATCTTTTTAACAAATGAGCAGAGCAAAAAAGCCATACCACTCCAAATAAAACACTCAAAACTCCCTCCGGTTTATTTTGTGCTTTCAACTCAAATAATCCGTAAACTACCGGAATTATACTGGCAAGAACCAAATTGCGAGCAATGCTTTTTCGGATTTTAATGCGGTTCGTTTCTTTTTTTATTGGTGGAAAAAGTGCATACTTAATTTCTTCGCACCTGAATGCATCTGAGAACAAATCCTGCTCCGAATGAATGATTCCTCTTCGTAATGCCTCCTCTATAGCCAACTTCGCCGCTTCGGGCTGGTAATGATCGCGCAATTTCAAAACCTCAATTATTTGCTCATCTGAGTATTCAGGAATATCTTTTCTAAAATCTGCCTTATTTTCCGAATGCCTTTTCGTCCACATTTTTTAACTTTGAAAGATGAACAGTTACCTTTACCTTACTGTTCTTGATGTGAGTTGAAATAACCAAAAAAATATATCATGTACAATTTTGAATACAAGAATCCTGTAAAAATTATTTTTGGAAAAGACACCATTTCTAAATTAGCCGGTGAGATTCCTCAAAATGCCAATATCCTGATGACCTATGGCGGTGGCAGTATTAAACGCACAGGTGTTTACGATCAGGTGATGGATGCCTTAAAAGGTTTCAACATTTTGGAGTTTGGCGGAATTGAAGCCAATCCGCATTACGAAACCTGTATGAAAGCAGTTGATGTAGTTAAAGAAAAAAACATTGACTACCTGCTTGCTGTTGGCGGAGGATCGGTACTTGATGCAACAAAATTTATTGCCAGTGCTGCACTTTACGAAAATGGTGATCCGTGGGATATTCTTGCCAAGGCCGGAGAAGTTGTGGTTGAAAAAGCGTTACCGTTGGGTGCGATTTTAACTTTGCCGGCAACAGGATCGGAGATGAATGGCAACTCGGTAATTACCCGGGTTGAAACCAAGGAAAAGAAGGCTTTTGGTTCTCCACTGGTGATGCCACAATTTTCGGTACTCGATCCGCAATGTGTATTTACCTTACCCGATCGCCAGGTGGCTAATGGTATAGTAGATGCCTTCGTACACGTAATGGAACAATATTTAACCTACGATGTAAATTCACCACTTCAGGACAGATTGGCCGAAAGCATTTTAACAACTCTTATTGAAGAGGGGCCAAAGATTTTAAATGATCGTAAAAATTACGATGCTGCTGCTAATTTTATGTGGTGTGCAACAATGGCGCTTAACGGACTAATTGCTGTGGGCGTTGCCCAGGATTGGTCGACCCACATTATTGGTCACGAACTAACCGCTTTCCATGGAATTGACCACGGAAGAACCCTCGCTGTTGTTCTACCTGGTGTTATGCAAATTAAACGCGAAAACAAGAAAGAAAAGATCTTACAATATGGCGAGCGTATTTGGGGAATAAACCAGGGTAATGTTGACGAACGGATAGATGCAGCAATTGGAAAAACTGTTGAGTTTTTTGAGTCGTTAGGTGTTCCGTGTCGATTGCCTGATTATGATGTCCCAGAGGCTTCAATCGGCGAAATCGTTGAACGGTTTGAGCGGAGTAATGCACAGATCGGTGAAAAGCAGGATATGGATTATAACGAGATTGAACAAATACTAACAAACAGGTTATAAATTAATTACAAAATGAGATTGTTGGGGAATTTACTTAAACTATCTTCTTCCCAATAATCTCATTTTTATGTCCTCCTGAATCATTTTGTCAAATTCCTCTATCAATTGAAACAATATCAGGTTATTTACATCGTAATACATCCCTTCTATTTCTTTAACAGGTAAAATTTTAGGCGATGTACCGGTAATAAACACCGCATCAAATTCATTTAGGTTACTCAGCTCCACCCCCTTTTCAATGACTTTTAAATTTAACTGATTGGCACACGCAATGGTTTTTTGGCGCGTTATACCCAATAAAACCTGGTTGCCGGGAGGAGTAACCAATTCATTGCCCCGGATAAAAAAAACATTACTCCGGCTTCCTTCTGTAATCGTTTGATCATGGTCCACCAATAATACTTCGTAGTAGTTTTGTTGCTCCATTATTGTATTGGCTTGTTTGCGTACTTCTGTCTGAAATACTTTTGCATTAGGATTCATGCGTTCGGCATGTAACAATCCACAATTAACACCCCGCTCGTAATGTTTTTTATCGGGATAATTGTGCGCGATAAAAAAAGCCTTCAGGTTGGTTTTGCAGGAAATGAGAATATTACCCTCTTCAACCTCATTTTTAGAAATAAGCTGTGCTAAAAAAGATTCAATTTGTGCTGAATTGTACTTAATATCTTTCCACGCCAGTTCGGCTGAATGTTGAAAACGTTGCAGGTGCTCATCTAAAAATAGTGGAACTCCGTTTACGACTCTTAATACTTCATAGATTCCACCTTCGTTTTCAGCTGGAACAAAAGTAGAAATGTGCTGAAGCCGGTCGTTAAAAATAAAATATTCATGTAGTGGAGAGAGTGCCATATTCATCTTTTTGGGTAAATTTATTGAAATGTTTCAAAAGCAATTCAAATGCCAGTCGAAATTCCGTTACCAATCCAATACAATCCATACAAACATCATTTTCGTTTTTTATTAAATGAACTTGTTATCTGGCAAAAAAATAATTGGGATGCAACAGAAATGGCAATACTATCGATTGGAAATAATGTATTCGATCTTTACCTGGGGCAATTAACGCCCGAACAAGTTTCTGAAGAAATCCTCAGTTATTTCAAGACAAATAATATTACCAACGAAGCTGCCTTTAACAACTGGCTGGGGCATTTGGATTGGAAAAAAATACCGTTATCAGACAAATCAGAATGGCTGATAAAAAAGAGAAACCAGTGGGAACGTTACATTCATATTCATCCAGCTAAATTTTCAAATCATACCATTCGTGTAAGAGCCACAACCTTAAAAACGGTATTGACACTATGCGTACATAAAATTCCAATCCGAGATAATGCAGGGCTCAACCTACAATCTGTAAACAAGCAGCGAATTTCTTTTCTGAGATTATCACCAATAAAATCGTTGGACTCGGGCATCCTAAAACTGTGGCAACTTTTTGCACATGCAGGAGCAACTTCTTACCCCTGAACCTGCAAAACCTCATGCACCGCATTTTTATAACTGCGCCCTATCGGAAGTTCTTTCCCG
This sequence comes from Draconibacterium sp., assembly GCA_035635015.1. GTDB lineage: Bacteria > Bacteroidota > Bacteroidia > Bacteroidales > Prolixibacteraceae > Draconibacterium. The sequence goes on from DASQBW010000843.1 coordinate 8,893, forward strand.
GGAACCTCGATACTGGTAGATGTAAAAGCCTCAATTTTTGAGAGAGAAACAATAAATGATTTATGAATACGTATAAATCCACCATCGGGCAATTTCTCGTCCATATTGGTCATACTGGTTTTGGTAATTATTTTCTTATCCGTAGTATGAATCTGCACATATTCGCTAAGTCCCTCGACATAAAGGATCTCATCCAGATAAACTTTTAAAACTTTTTTATTTTCTTTTACAT
>DASQBW010000844.1:0-2224 GCA_035635015.1 Draconibacterium sp.
CTGCAATTGGATTTCCACCATAAGTGCTGCCGTGTTCACCGGATTTTATGGTTAGCATAATTTCGTCGTCGGCCAGCACACACGACACCGGGTAAACACCTCCTGACAGTGCTTTACCCAGCACTAAAATATCAGGGCGAACATTTTCATGATCACAAGCCAGCATTTTTCCTGTGCGGGCTAAACCGGTTTGCACTTCGTCAGCAACAAACAATACCTTGTATTTTTTACACAACTCACTGGCTTTTTTCAGGTAGCCGTCTTCAGGAACGTAAACTCCTGCTTCGGCCTGAATGGGCTCAACCAGAAAACCTGCCACATTCGGATCCTGCAGCTCTTTTTCGAGGCGTTCAATATGGTTGTAAGGGATGTTTACAAATCCCGGTGTATAAGGTCCGTAATGACTGTAAGCATCCGGATCGCTCGACATTGAAACAATGGTGATCGTGCGCCCATGAAAATTACCATCGCAAACCACAATTTTAGCTTCGTTGGTCGGTATCCCTTTTACTTTGTAGGCCCACTTCCGAATCAGTTTTAACGCAGTTTCATCCGCTTCGGCACCCGAATTCATTGGCAGCATTTTATCGTAACCAAAAAGTTTGGTCATGTATTCTTCCCATTCGCCAAGTATATCGTTATAAAATGCTCTTGATGTTAGGGCCAGTGTTTTTGCCTGTTCAGTAAGTGCATCAATAATTTTTGGATGACTGTGTCCCTGGTTAACGGCTGAATACGCTGCCAGAAAATCGAAGTACTTTTTACCTTCAACATCCCATACAAATACACCCTCACCTTTCGATAAAACTACGGGTAGCGGATGGTAGTTGTGTGCGCCAAATTTATCCTCTTTGGCCATGTAGTCTGCAGAACCTAATTTACTCATGATCTGTTGTTTTATTTTGATACAGAAATACGATTTTTGCGCCGAAAAAGCAACGGGAGCAGTGGTGTTAAAAAGCAGTGAGAAAAGTCAGTTATTTAGGCTGATATTCACTGTTCCTCCTATTTCCAGAAACGTGAGATGAGCACTTCACTCAGAATAAAGAGCAATGCCAGCAGTAAACACCATTTCCAAAGTTGGCGGCCATTCTGAATGTCGTCAAATATTTCAGAGAAATTACGATCAACGTCTTCAATAACCGTTGCATTTGTAAGCTGATTTGTTTGCAGCCTTGTGTTTAATTCGTTGGTTTGGAAATAACGCAAATCCGACTCTAAACGATCGTAATTAAATGCCATTGACGCAATGGAGTTACCCCCGTTTTCAATCAGGTAATGCCCGTCGGTAGTTATTTGTTCGCCAAATTCAAGTCGCACATTTCTGCCTGTTATCGTTTTTACAGGAATAAACTTCTCGTCCGTTCCTCCATGCTCGATTTCGATAGATGAATTTAAATCAACATTCAGGTTTCGAGGCAGGTTGATAAAGTTATTTTTACCAACGAGAAACGAAATATCCTGTTTTGGTAAACTATTCAAAACAATATTGTAAAGCGTTGGAACAAACAATACATCGCGGGCAAACGATTCGTTTCTTTGCGATAGCGGAAAGGCGAATACCCACACTTTTCCATCCTGGTAGTTGAGTTGAGAAAGTGCTTTGTCGCCATTTTGAAAGGTAAGCAGTGTATGTTCATCGGTTTGCATACTTTGGGCAAAACGGAAGTGACCATCAACATGTGGCAAAACCGGATTTTCTTCCCGCTTTTTAAAAACATCGGCATAAAATTTATTCTCGTAATCAATAGCCGAAATATCTTGTATTGTGGAATCGATACGTACCATGCGGTCGGCGCCAAAAGCAGCCAGTAGCCGGTTACCGGTGGTCATATCGTTTATCCATTTCGGAAACAGCACAACTGAAGCTCCGGCGTTAACAACAGATTCCAATTCGTTTAACAACCCGCTCGAAATATTATCGGTGTTCAGTAAAAAAATAGTGTTGTAATCGCTTAACCGGTTAACCTGTAGGTTTTGGGTATTCATTTCATCAAGTACCACATAATCGTCGTTATCGAAGAGTACACGCAAATAATTTAGTCCCTCCTGCGAGTCGGAAGTGTTAGCAAAGAGTGCCAGTGCTTTTAAACTGGGCTCAACAAAATAACTGATGTACCAGTTGTTGTCGTGTGTAAACGGGTAGTCGGTAATTTCAATTTTTCCCAATTGCGAACCGCTGCTGGTATTGTTGTATTTCAGATTGGCAATAATTTCGTTTTGT
>DASQBW010000845.1:0-7740 GCA_035635015.1 Draconibacterium sp.
TCGATAGGTAGGTTAGAACCTGAACTGGAAAATATTTCGGCGAGCGACGCAAAAGAGTATTTGAAAACCAGGGCCGGTTTTGGTGGTGGTTTAGGTGATAAGGCTCCTGCTGTTTATGATGCTTATGCAAAGGTTTTCCCGGATGCAAAACCAATAGAGGTTTTAAACCTGGCAGCAGCAAGCAGAACAGGTGTAGTTAGAACAGCAAACGCTAAATCAAATCAGCAGGCTCCGGTTTATGTTGCTTGGTTTGGTTGGGAACCACCTTTGTTTAACGGTCGAATGAGGGCATTTCACTGTATAGATATCTGTTTCTGGTTTTATAATACCGACCTGATGCTAACGCATACAGGTGGCGGTGCCCGGCCAAGAAAACTCTCGGAGAAAATGTCGGATGCATTGTTGCAATTTATGAAGACCGGAAATCCAAATGGCGGTGGATTGCCTGAGTGGCCGGCCTTTACCGTTGAAAATGGGGAGACAATGATCTTAAATGACGAATGTGAAGTGAAGAATGATCCTGACCGGGAAGCGAGAGAAGCATTATCATAAATTGTTGGAAAAATTAGAAATGAAAGAAAGATCCCTGGAAGAGTGAATGATTAACGGTTTTAATAATTGGGCATTTTATCCAGGAAACCTTTCCAAAGCAGTGAGTTTGTTCGTGCCTGAATAAAGCACGAACAAACTGAGGATTAAATAAATTCTAAAAATGAAACTAAACCGCATTAACTACTAAAATCAATAAATTATGACAACCAACAGAAGGAGCTTTTTTCAAACAATGGGAGTTGGAGCAGCCGGGATTGGTCTTGCTTCCACACTACCTCTAACATCGTGTGTTTCTTCTTCAGAGCAAAGTGAATCTGCAGATGATGACGGACAAGTGCTTTTTATAGGCGATGACACTGCCATAACCGATACCGTTTACGGTAAAGTCCAGGGCTTTATACGAGGTGGTGTTTATCATTTCCGGGGAATACCTTATGGAGCAGATACAAGTGGCAGAAACCGTTTTATGCCACCACAAAAACCAGAGCCATGGGAGGATGTTTTTCCTGCAGTATGGTGGGGAAACTCAGCACCTCAAATATTGGATAATCAATATTCAAGACCATACGCATCATTTGCCGATTGTTGGAATTACGATGAGGTAAGCGAGGATTGTCTGCGCCTTAACGTCTGGACCAAAGGCCTTGCCGATGATGGTAAACGCCCGGTAATTATGTGGTTACACGGCGGAGGTTTTTCTTATGGTAATGGTATTGAACAAGATGGTTATAAAGGCGAAAACCTGAGCAAAAAGGGTGATATCGTGTTTGTATCGATTAACCACCGTCTTAATGCAATCGGATTTTCAGATTTCTCTGGAGTAGGAGGTTCGAAATATGCCAATTCAGGTAACGTTGGTGCACTCGATATGATTGCGGCTCTGGAATGGGTAAAAGAAAATATTGCCAATTTTGGAGGAGATCCTGATAATGTAACGATTATGGGACAATCAGGTGGAGGTGCAAAAGTTTGTACGGTAGCTGCTATGCCAAAATCAAAAGGATTGGTGCATAAAGCTGTACCATTAAGTGGATCTTCAACTGAAGCGATGGATCAATCTGTTTCGCAAAAGATAGGTGAGTATATATTAAAAGAAGCAGGATTAAAAGCATCTGAAATCGATAAACTTCAGGAAATGCCCTGGCGTGAGTATATTGAATTGGCTAACCGTGCCAGTCAGAAATATTCACAAGAAAGTGGATTTACCGGTCGAAGAGGAGGATTTACTCCGGTTGCTGATGGTGTTAACATCCCAAAAGGGACTTTCTTCTCAGAAACCAATGGCGTGTCATCAGATGTGCCAATGATGCTTTGTACCACATTTCATGAAAGATCCATTGGAAGATTGGAACCGGAACTGGAAAATATGTCTGAAAGTGATGCAAAAGAATATATGAAAAACAGTACAGGTCGGGGTGGATTTGGTGAAAAAGCTGCCGAGATTTACGATGCTTATGCAAAAGTTTTCCCGGATTCAAAACCAATAGAGGTTGTAAACCTGGCTGCTGCAAGCAGAACAAGTGTTATTAGTACAGCAAATGCTAAATCAAATCAACAGGCACCGGTTTATGTTGCCTGGTTTGGTTGGGTACCACCTTTATTTAATGGAAGAATGAGAGCATTTCATTGTATTGATATCTGTTTTTGGTTTTACAACACCGATTTAATGCTGACGCATACAGGAGGTGGTGCACGGCCAAGAAAACTTTCTGAGAAAATGTCGGATGCATTGTTGCAATTTATGAAGACCGGAAACCCGAATGTTGGAGCAATGCCCGAGTGGCCGGCTTATACTGTTGAAAAAGGCGAAACGATGATACTAAATGATGAATGTGAGGTTAAGAATGATCCTGACCGGGAAGCTCGCCAATTGCTGTAAACACTATTTTTCCGGATAAAGATGTTTAATATTTGGGATTTAGCTTTTTAGCTGAATCCCTTTTTTTATGAGTTGTTTCTTGTTGTATCAGTTGGTATCGATTATTTTCTGAAGATACCTACAAAGGGAGTTGACAGGATAAAATTCGGACTATACTGTCTACCGGTCTTATTCCCAATTCGAGGAAAAGTTCCCGGAAGATTAGGGGTTTATTTCAACAGATTTACTGCACAAAAAAGAGGAGGAATAATTAAATCCCTCCCCTTTTAAAAACTTAATACAAATTAACTAATTAACTAATAATATCCATCGTTTTGTTTTAAACCTTCTATCAGTTTTACTTCAGTAGCTGGTTTTGGTAACCATCGTTTATCAGCGGTTACATTTGGATGAAGATCTTTGTTTACTTCAACAACCATTTTTCTCCGAACCAGATCAAACCAACGTTTTAATTCAAATGACAACTCCCATCCTCTCTCAGCTATAACTGCTTCATCAAAATCTGCCTGCGATAAACCAGCAGGAAGGTCGGGATAAACGCTCTGGTCATAACCTCCAGCTCTTCTGCGTACCTCATTAATTGCTTCGTATGCTGCTGCTGAAGGTCCTCCTTCAGCCATATTTGCAGCTTCAGCATAAGTGAGAAGTATTTCAGCGTACCTGGTTACACAAACCATTCCACTACCACTCCAACTGTTTATCGGTCCAACATCCAATGAGGCAGCTGGTCCTGCATCTCGATATTTAGCGATAAATGGTTGTTGCATCATGCTTTCTGTCCAGTACGTGTCATTTCCGTCATCAAAAGTGGTCCAAAAAGAACCATCTTTACGTGGCCCGTCAGGGAAGGCATAAAACCATCTTGCTTCAGAAAAAAGGTCATTCCAGCCACCTTCTTCTCCGGGACGTTGAGCGATGTGCATGAACGAAGCATTGGCCCCGGCGTCAGCATCGGCATTATAAAAGAAAATGAATTCCGAATTTGTGAATTTATTGGCAGCATACCAAAGGTCTTTAAAGTTTGGCTCAAGACTGTACATATCCATATCCATAACTTCTTTAGCCTTATCTCTTGCTAATGCATATTTTGATACATCTTCCAGTGGCCAGCCAGCCATATTCAGGTATACTTCTGCAAGTAATCCCTTAGCAGCAGCCTTATTTGGTAATGCTTTCCCGGGGAAGTCAAGAGGCAAATGTTGTTCGGCAAATTCCAAATCAGGAATAATCATTGTATTGTAAATGTCAGAAACTGATGATTGTTCAAGATCTTTGGCATCGGACACGTTGTCATAGGTAACAATAATTACTTCGCCAAACCACCTTGTAAGATAAAAATATTGTAATCCCCTCAGGTAGCGTCCCAAAGCTTCATACTTTAGTTTATCTTCCTCTGCTACTTCTTCAGCGAGGGGAGCTCTTGCGATAATAATATTTGCGGTGTTTATCCCTCTGTACAATGCACCCCATACATCATTAACTGCACGGGCAGTAGGGTCGGTTTCAAGCTTATCATATTGTATTAATGATGCTTCTGATTCCCTTGACGTGTAGTCTTCTGCTCCGGAACACAACTGATGTGGTGCATTAAAACCGAAGCCTGACCATCCGCCAACAAATGCAGCTAAAACACCATTGATAGCAGCATCAAATTCTTCATTGCTTTGATAGTAGGTTTCCGGAGCTATTATACTTTGAGGCTCTTCAATCAGGTTATCTGTACATCCTGATGCTATTAGTATTGCAAACACTAATATTATTTGCAGATATTTTGTACTTATATTTTTCATAGTATATTTTATTATAATTAAATAATAGGTCTAAAATGTCAGGTTACATCCAAATGTAAAACCTCTGGTTGCAGGGTATGGAGCCAGGTCGATACCACCAAATACATCAGAACCTGTACTTGCTTCAGGATCATAACCGGTATAATCTGTAAACGTTATTAGGTTTATTCCTGTTGCATATAATCTCAAAGAGCTAATATTTATGCTATTGCAAATATTTTGAGGAAGTGTATATCCCAGAGTAATGGTTTTTACGCGCAAATAAGAACCATCCTCAATCCATCTGCTGGACTGGTTCTTTTCATATGAAGCTGATCCAAGTAATGAAGGAACATCTGTGTCCTGATTATCAGGGGTCCATGCGTTCAATACCCTGCGGTCAGTTGCATCGGCATCGGAAGAGGTACGCTCGGATCTGATACGGGAAGCATTGAATATTTTATTTCCTTGAGATCCTTGTATGAATACATTCAAATCAAAATTATTATAGGTGAAGTCATTCGAGAAACCATAAGTGAATGTTGGATATGTAGGCCCAAAGTCGGATATATCTTCGCCTGTAATCTTGAAGTCTCCATTAACATCTTTGTATTTTGGAAATCCTGGCTGTGCACCGTATTTTGCAGCCTCGGCAGCTTCATCTTCCTGCCAGATACCTTCCTGTACATAACCTCTTAAAAGACCAATTGGCTCGCCAACCCTTAAGAAAACAGCATCTTCCGTATTCGGGAAAGGAATTCCTCCTACAGCAATCTCATTTTCGTCGCCGTAAAGTTCAAGAACTTCGTTCCTGTTGAACGCAATATTAAAGTTTGTATTCCAGTTGAAATCTCCAACAATTGGATTACCACCAATATTAAATTCAACACCCCAGTTTTGTATACTTCCGATGTTTTTTAAAGCTGTATCATAACCTGTTATTCTGGGTTGAGGTACATTCAACAGGAGGTCTGTTGTCCTCTTGTCGTAGTAGTCAGCTACAAAAGTTATTCTTTGTTCAAATAAGCCAAGGTCAACACCAACATTAAACTGCGAGGTTTTTTCCCACATTAAGTTTTTATTTTGAATTGTTCCAAGACCAACACCTGTAACGGCACCATCGCCAATGGCATATCTTGCATTCGTGCTCAATTTTGCTAAAGAAGCGTATGCACCAACGGCCTGGCTACCGGTTACACCATAACTGGTTCTTAGTTTCAAGTTGCTTATTGAAGGTACATTAAAAAAGTCCTCATTATTTAATCTCCATGCCAGAGCTCCCGACGGGAAATATCCCCATTTGTCATCTCCGAATACAGATGCACCGTCATACCTACTGTTAATACTTATCAGGTATTTATCCTTATAGCTATAGTTTATCCTTCCTACAAATGAGATAATATCTTTTCTCCACCTGCCTGAGCTTGGTGTCAGAGGAGTAGTAGCTATTCCAAGGTTGTTGTAGGTGAGAGCATCTGAAGAAAAACCTCTTGCACTTGCGCCACTATTGTTAAACTCTTCGCGCTGCTGCTCGTAAGCTACTGTTACATTTAAATCATGGTCTTCATTAATTGTTTTTACATAGTTTAGCTGGTTGGTATTCTGTAATACCCAGCTTCTACTGTTGTTAATTGATGCGGACCTGTCTCCGATACCATTGGTGGTTTTAACATTACTGTACGAACTGTTTTCAGAATCATTCAAGAGAACTCCAAACATAACTCGTGCAGTAAGTCCGTCAATAATTTCATAGTTAAGATAGGAGTTTACTTCACTTCGTGTGCTGATATTATCCCTGAGAGGTTCAACAGCCAATCCCAGAGGGTTGTGCACGGCAGGAGGACCAAAAAATGGTGATTCCTGTGTGTAGCTTCCATCTTCCTGGTAAACAGGAAGAGTAGGAGACCAGATAAGTGCTCCCTGTACAGGATTGTTGTCCATACCGCCTGTTGCAGGATGATCGGTTGACTTGGTTAAAAAGATATTAACACCTGCAGTTAACTTCGAACTGATGTTTGTCTCCAAGTTGGATCTGACAGATACCCTGTTATATGATGAACCTTTGATTATACCTGTGTTGTCAACGTAATTGGCTGACAGGTAGTAGTTTCCGCTCTGGCTTCCACCCGATACACTTACTTGGTGGCTTTGTTGTACAGCTGTTCTGTAAACAACATCTTGCCAGTTGGTTCCCGGATTAGTCATAAATCCGGCTATATCAGATTCCGAAAACGGAAGGGTTGCACCAGTAAGTGCACGGTTTGCATTCACATTGGTTGCATACTCATAAGCATTCATCAGATCCATTCTCTTGCTTAACTGAGTCACTGTTGCAAATCCATTATATTCAACAACTGGTTTTCCTCTCATACTTCCTTTTTTGGTTGTAATCATGATAACCCCATTTGCACCACGCGAACCATAAATTGCAGTAGAGGATGCATCTTTAAGCACCTCTATATTTTCTATTTCGTTTGGATTTAAGGTAGAAAGGTTTCCGCCAACAAATCCGTCCACAACAACCAGTGGATCATTGGAACCGTTCACAGAGTTACTACCCCTGATACGGATAGTCACACGACCGTTAGGCTGATTTGAACTATTTCTGATATTTAGTCCCGGAGCTCTTCCCTGTAGCACCTGGTCAAGTCGGGCAGCAGGTTGTTTCGCTACTTCTTTTGTAGAAACTCCTGAAGTTGCACCGGTTAGATCACTTCTTTTTGCAGTACCATAACCAATTACAACGACTTCATCCAACCCCTGTACATCCTCTTCTAAGGTCACATCAATACTGGTTCGGTTACCTACTACTTCTGATACGTCTTTGTAACCAATAAAAGAGAACTCAAGGATGCTCTCGGACGAAGGTACACCAAGAGTGTAATTTCCATCAATATTAGTTACGGTACCAATTTGGGTCCCCTCAACCACAACGGTTACTCCAATTAAAGGACCGGATTCGTCTGTAACAGTCCCATTTACGGTAATTTGCTGCCCAAATAAAGCCTGGACAGAAAACACCAAACAAACAAGCATGAAATAATTTTTCATAAGCGTTAAGTTTAAGATTAGTATATATTATGTTAATTAATTGTGTAGTGAAAATAGTAATACTTCATAGTTATTATAGAGTTTAGTCAGTTTTAATTCTTAAATGACTCACACTTTCTCAGCATAAAATCATTTTATTTGTTTAGTTTCTATTCTAATTCCTAACAAAGAACGCTACCAATTACTTGTATTCTTGTTCACTTAGAAATATTCCACTAAATTAGATATCAGTATCTTTGAGTAAAGTATATAAAAGACAAATACAACAAGAAAATGACTTGAGTAGGATATTTTTACCTTCTAAAAAATAACAAATAGAAGTGTGAGGAATGCTATTTTATTCGCAAAATGCCATTTTCGAATGATGAATTACCTATAGTATTATGATGTATTTGTTAAATAATGATTAAAAAACAAACTTATTTGAACGATATTTGATAGAATATCGAAGTTTGTCACAAGGCGATAGGGGGAGCCATTATTGCTTGT
>DASQBW010000846.1:0-5032 GCA_035635015.1 Draconibacterium sp.
CAGGTAGTCAATGATCAGTCCGGATCCCAAGGCACCAATAATAATTGTTCCTAGATAGGTAAACAGGCTTTTTTTGCCCAAAACTTTACCGATCATGGTAATTGTGGCTGCATTGGTTGCAGGTCCTGCCATAAGCAAAACAAAAGCAGCTCCGGGACTAACTCCTTTTAAAATTAGGATGGCTGCCAAGGGAATAGAACCGGTTGCACAGATATATAACGGAACCGATACCACCAAAATCAGAAGCATTTGCAATATTGGCGACAGGTTTAAAAGTTCAAAAAAGTCGTTGGGTATCAGAGCCGAAATAATGGCGGCCAAAACCAAACCAATGATCAGCCACTTTGAAATATCCTGAATAAACTCCACAAAACCGTAGCGAAAAACGTCCTTAATTTTCTGTCCAAGTGTTTTTGGTTTTGAAACCGTATCTGAAGTTTGCTGTGGTACCGATTCATTTTTTGTAATTACGCTTGTAATTAAACCTCCTGAAATTCCTGTTATTAAAGCAGCAATCGGACGAATAATGGTAAACGGTAATCCCATCAACGAAAACGTTGCCAGAATAGAATCAACACCGGTTTGTGGTGTAGAAATCAGAAAAGAAACAGTTCCTCCTTTTGAAGCCCCGTTTTTATACAAAGCCGCTCCGGTAGGAATTACCCCGCATGAACATAATGGCAGCGGAATTCCGAGTAAGGATGAAAAAATAGAGGAGCGAAATGGAGAACCATTAAAATACTTGTCTATTTTTTCGCGTGGAATAAATGCATATAGGAGTCCGGCAAAGAAAAATCCCAGTAAAAGATAAGGAGCCATTTCTCCTAAAATGGTGGCGAAATCGCCTAAAAACTTAACTATGTATTGTCCGATGTTCATTTACTGGTAATTCTACAATACAAAGAAAAGGAGGAAAATGGAGATTTGGTTTACACGATTTTGGAAATGATTTATAATATTTTGGGGTTTCGCGCAGATTTCGCTGATTACCGCTGATTTTCTTTCACCCAGATGGGTGAAAGTTTTTTCTGCGCAAATCTGCGCCATCTGCGTGAGACCGTAATTATCCTGGAGAAAAAGGAAGGAAAAAGAAATCTTGAGTTTTGCTAAACCTCGTCAAGTGGTTTGCGCTTATTTTCTTTTAGTTTTTTGAAGTGCGAAGGTGTTAACCCGGTAACCTTTTTAAACTGGTTCGATAGGTGTTGTACACTGCTGTAACCGAGTTGGTAAGATATTTCGTTTAAAGTAAGCTCGCCGTATACAAGCAGCTCTTTTACTTTCTCAATTTTTTGATTGATGATGTATTTCTCAATGGTGATTCCTTCAACAGACGAAAACAACTTACTCAAATACGAATAATCGTGACCAACTTCTCCGGCAATCACTTCCGAGAAGTTTACCGGTTCTTTTTCTTCGTTTGAATAATGTGTTTTTTCGATGATGATGGTTTTTATCCGGTCGATCAGCTGACTTTTTTTATCATCCATCAACTCAAAACCATTGTCGTGCAATACGGTGCGCACTTCTTCTGTTTGATCATTATCCAGGTTTTCCAAGATACTCACTTTCCCAAGTTCGATCTCTTCAATCTGGATATTGAGCTTTTCAAGTTCTTCTTTTACCACTTTTATACAGCGGTTACAAACCATATTTTTTATGTGCAGAACTTGTTTCATGTAGTTATTTATTATATGCTCAAGCAAAAAGAGAAGGGAACAAAACCTTCTAGATCCCGACGGCTGCGCATCGGGATACCCGCCTGCCGGACGGGCAGGAGTTCGACTTGATAATTTCAGTTCTCCGTCATCTGACGGATCCTGAAATTAGCGACTCACTTATTTAAACGACTGCTGCAAAGCAACCATTTTTATGGCAGTAATGGCTGCTTCGTCGCCTTTGTTGCCCAGTTTACCTCCGGCACGGTCGAGCGCTTGTTGTTCGTTGTTGGTAGTTAAAACACCAAAAATAAACGGTTTGTTGTATTTCAGGTTCAAATCTTTTGTGCCTTGTGTTACGCCTTCGCAAATATAGTCGAAGTGGCGGGTGTCGCCCTGAATAACGCAACCCAGCAAAATTACAGCATCAACGTTGTCCAATTCTGCAAAATACTGTCCGCCCAACGGAAGCTCAAAAGTTCCGGGTACATATTTTACTGAAATATTTTCATCAGTAGCACCGTGTTTTTTTAAGGTGTCAACAGCGCCAATCCCCAGTGCCGATGTAATTTCCCAGTTCCATTCGGCTACTACAACGCCAAAACGCATGTTTTCTGCTGATGGTACCGAATTAATATCGTATGCTGATAAATCTTTTGTTGCCATAATTCTGTCTTTAGTATTGCTGATAAAGCAAAAGTAGTGTTTATACAAACAAAAAACCCCTCCGAAGAGGGGTTTAACTATCGTTTGAATTCTTTTTAATTCAATTTTGTTTTGATGCGTGCAATGTAGCTGTCGGCATTTGTACCTTCTGCAGATTGCGGATATTCCGCTTTAATATCTTCGTACAAGGCCAGTGCATCTTCCAATTCATCCATCGATTCCAACAGGTTAGCTGCTTTCATCATATAAACCGGAGCGGTAAGTTCATTATCAGATAATGTATAAGCTTTTTTATAATGTTTAAGAGCTGTGTCTGTTTCGCCTAACTCAAGGTAAGCATCACCCTTTGCACCTTCTGCAACCGGAGCTAAAAGCAGATCGTCGGTTTTAAAATCATTTAAATAATCAAGTGCTTCTTCGTATTGTCCAAGATACAGGTACGAAATACCGGTGTAGTATTTAGCACGGTTAGCCGACTTTGTAATGCCGTAGTCATCAATAATATCAAGGAATCCAAGATAGTTCCCGTCACCATTAACGGCCAGATTGAATGAATCTCTTTCGAAATAATTCTCTGCCATAAACATTTGCGATACAGCTTCGTCTTCTTGTGGTTGCACATAAAACTTGTTAAAACCAAGATAAGCAGCAACAACTATAATAATTCCACCAACTATGTAGCTGATCATTTTCGAATTATCTTCAACAAATTGTTCCGTTTTTGTTAACGCACTTTCAAGTTCTTGTAAATTATCGGCTTGCTCTACTTTCTTCTTTGCCATTTCTCTCTTTTTCAAAATTGTGCCGCAAAAATAGCTTTTTTTTCAAAACACCTAAACCAATGCTTGTATTATTTTCCAGAATAATCAACATCGATGTGTTATTAAGTCGTTTTTGTCAACATTTCAGAATTGTGCGACCTTTTTATTTAGTTTTGTACGAACGAATACAAAGAAACGGATAATGCACATTGAAGAGATTTCAATTGTAAATTTTAAAAATATTCTGGAGGTTAAGGCTGAATTTTCGCCGAAACTGAATTGTTTTATAGGTAAGAATGGCGCCGGGAAAACTAACATGCTTGACGCTATTTATTACTTATCGTTTTGCAAAAGTTTTTTTAATGCCACCGATCAGTTGAATATCAATCACGATGAGAACTTTTTTATGCTGAACGGGAACTACAGCCGAATGGAATCGAAAGAAACCATTAATTGTGGTTTGCAGAAAGGGCAGAAGAAGCAATTTAAGCGTAATGCCAAGGTGTATAAAAAACTGCAGGAACATATTGGTTTGTTGCCTCTGGTAATGATTACCCCGTCGGATGTAAACCTGATTTTAGGTGGCAGCGACGAGCGCCGAAAATTTATGGACGGTGTAATTTCGCAATACAATCAAACCTATCTCGACGACCTTTTGAAATACAACCGGGCACTGATGCAACGAAATAATCTACTGAAACAATTTGCCAATGAACGTTATTTCGATGAAGAACTGCTGGGTATTTGGGACGATCACTTGGTGGAATACGGAACCCGCATTCACGAAGAACGGACACGCTTTGTAGAAAAGCTGATTCCGGTTTTTCAGCGCTACTATAATTATATATCGGGAGGAAATGAAGTCGTTGATTTGGTGCACCAGTCGGATTTGTATGATTCGGATCTGGAATCGTTGCTTAAAGTTTCGTTGCAAAAGGATAGGTTAGCGCAATACACAACTGTTGGGATTCATAAAGACGATCTTCAGTTAAAAATTGGCGATTACCCAATAAAAAAACTGGGCTCACAGGGCCAGAAAAAAACGTACCTGGTAGCACTGAAACTGGCACAATTTGAGTTTATAAAAGAAATTTCAGGTATCAATCCAATACTTTTATTGGATGATATTTTTGATAAACTGGATCAGCACCGTGTGGAGCAAATTGTTACAGCTGTGGCGGGCGAACAGTTTGGTCAGATATTTTTAACCGACACCAATCGCGAGCATCTCGACACCATTATTAAAAAGATGGATGCCGATTATCGTATTTTTAAAGTAGAAAACGGAAAAGTAGAACTGGCACAATGAGACGAAGCAACACACAATCGTTAAGCGAGGTTTTAAAACAGTACATCGAGGAAAACCGCATGGAACGGAAATTGAAAGAAGTGGATATTGTTCAGGGGTGGGAAAACCTGCTTGGAAAAACCATTGCGCGCTACACCCGGAACATTTATATCCGCAACCGGATTTTGTATGTTGAAATAACTTCGGCGGTGGTAAAAAACGAATTGTTTTTAATGCGCGAAGAAATTTGCCGGCGCATAAATGAAAATGCCGGCGAAGAAATGATTACGCGAATTGTATTTAAGTAATTGCTTGATACTGGATGCTTGATATTAGATACTGGATGCTTGATTCTGGATCCTCAAAATCTGAAACTAAATTGAAATGAACATAGACGAATTAAACGATAAATTTGGAATTGAAGGCGAAGTTGGTTTTATGGAACTTGATGGAGATTTGCCTTTTATAACAATCACAAATAAATATGCCGAAGCTGATATTTGCTTGTATGGAGCGCATGTGACCAGTTTCAGGCCTATGCGAACCACTGATGTTTTGTGGATGAGCCCGTACAGCGTTTTCGAAAAAGGCAAAGCAATTCGTGGCGGAATTCCGGTTTGTTTTCCGTGGTTTGGCTCGCATGTTAGTAATTTGGATTTGCC
>DASQBW010000847.1:0-2987 GCA_035635015.1 Draconibacterium sp.
ACTTTATATAAATTGTTTTTTTTGCTGAAAAAATAAGTAATTATAAATCGTATGAACTTAAAAAATATTACACTTTTCTTATCCGTACTCCTTTTGGGCAACAATTTGTTATTTGCAGAAACCGGGAATTCAAATGGGAAATTAGAAAGCTTAGCGCATGCGGAAAAAATTCAAGGGAAACCAAAGATTTACATCGAAGGAACTCGTTTAGACTTTGACTATTTGCGGCGCAACATGCCATACCTCGATTTTGTAAACGACCCGGCTGTTTCAGATATCCATGTCATTATATCCAGAAGAATAAGTGGTTCAGGAGGACGTGTATATTCCATGCGTTTTTTCAGCGACACTTTTGAAAATTTCTCAGAATACACAGTTACAGCTACGACGAATTCGAGCGATACAGAAGAAGAAGAGCGAGAGAAAATTAAAAATGCACTTGTTTCGGGCGTAATGCCCTTTACCAATGAAAGCCAAATACCCGGTGAGTTAATTGTTGAATACCGACCCGAGCAGGAAGGAATTGATAGGGTTGAAGAAGCGGAGGACCCATGGAACAACTGGACATTCAGGGGAAGTTTTAACGGAGGCATAAACGCAGAGGAGAGCCGGAAAAATTACGATTACTCTGTATTTTTACGTGCCGATAAAGTAACTGAAGCATGGAAATTCAGGAATAGCGCATCGGTAAGTGTGCGCACATCAGAAATTACACGTGATGATAAAACTTACACTTCTGAAAGAATTAGCAACAATTTATCATCAAGTTTTGTAAAAAGTTTGTCGCCGCGATGGTCTGTCGGTACTTTTGCAGAATATGAAAGAAACAACTATACTAACTTTGAATATCAGATTACACTTTCTCCTGCAATTGAATATAATATTTTCCCGTGGGATATTGAAGACAGGCGGGTATTTACAATTGCTTACCACGTTGGAGGAGGATGGGCGAAATATTATGAAGAAACGATATATGACAAATTAGATGAATTTCTCTGGGAACAATCTCTTCGTGTGGATTTACAAATAGTAGAAACCTGGGGTGAAATTGATGCCGGACTCAGGGCCTCCAACTACTTGCATGATTTTACTAAACACAGCATCAGATTCGACACAAGGCTTTCTTTTAGAATCGTTCGTGGAGTTTCAGTAAATTTCAGGTTTGATGTGGAAAGGATTCATGACCAGATTTATCTTCCCAAAGGAGATTTGTCGCTCGAAGACGTCTTACTGAATAATGTTCGGCTTCCATCTTCATTTGAGATCGGTGCGGATATTGGCCTGTCAATTCAGTTTGGTTCAATTTATAACAATATCGTAAACAATCGTTTATAAAAAAGGTACTTAAACCGCTATAAGGTCAGGTTTACAGAATTGTAAATCTGATTTTTATTGCTGAACTTTGAGCACTACTTAATTGCTTTGCTTATATTTTGAAAAAATAAGGGGACGAAAATTATTTTTCACTCATCTTATAACTGATCGAAACTCCTCCGCCATCATTGTTATAGGTGGTGTTAAAATTTGATTGCGTTTCAAGGTATTCCACAAATTCAGTAATTCCTCGCTGCCTTCTTCTTTGTGTTATGTTGTGTGCTGTAAAACAAGCACCAACACTCATTTTTGGTGCCAGGTCTTTAAAATAGTTGGTGTACCATCCTTTATCAGCATCGCTGAATACAAAATCAATCGGTCCTTCAAGTTGAGCTGCCATTTCATGGGCATCACAAAGGCGTGCATCCACGTATTCTGAAACACCCGCTTGTTCAAAATTTTCCATGGCTTCTTTATAACGTCGCTCGTCAATTTCCATGGTTATTAATTTACCGCCTGTCTTACTTAAAGCCCATGCAATCCATACGCCCGAATGACCTGTGGAGGTACCTATTTCAACCGCATTTTTATAGCCATTTTCAACAATAATATCAAAAAGGAGTTGCCCGTCAGTAGCTGGTATATTCATATCGCGCCAACTATACCTGTTATCAGCAAGAAAGTCTTTTACTTTTTTATCCAGTTCCGGATTTTCTATTAACGTTTGTGGCATAACGGAAGGAATAAAGAAAAACATAAAAACAAATAAAACTTGACTTCTTAGCGAAAGCGATGTGATTTTCATAATCGTCTCATTTTTAAGTTTATATTTGAACTTACTCCGGTTTATAAAGATAGACAAACAGAACCCGAAATAGTTTAACTGTCAGTTTAACAAAGGAATACGAGAAACCGTTGAAGAAGCGAAGCTTTCAAACTGAATTATTAATTTATCTGATTCCACAGGTAATCGTAAATTTTGAGATTGTAGTGACAGTGCAATTTTACAAAAAATGTTGTTACTTTCCCCGGCTCACTGTCCAGCCAGATTTCTCCTTTGTGGCTGTCCACAATTCTTTTTAATTTCGGATTTAAGGGATTCGCAGGTGTTGGAATATTTACAAAAAATACGATGCACAAAAAAAGCTGTCCGTACAAACCGGACAGCTTTGAAAACAAGTCAGTGAAAACAAAGAATCATCTTATTTTAAACGCAACTGGGTGCTTCCAAGCAAACGGTCTTCGTTGTATATACTGAATAAATAAACTCCTTCAGATAGCTTTTTTAGTGGTTGATAAGTCATTTCAACTCTTTGGGTTCCAACTGGTCCGGCTGCATTCGGAATAATGCTGGCCATTAATCCATCGCCATTTGAAACTGTTTTAACATTAGCTATCATATCCCCGTCAAGTGAATATTCTTTTCCATCCGGTGTTACTACTTTAAAGTATATTTTCTCACTGTATATTTCAGGCATGTCGAAACTCATCATTAGCTTACTGGTTTTTTTGGCAACGACTGTTAGCTTATCACGTTTCCCTTTTAAAGCTTCTGTCCGGTAATTGTCAGAGATCATTGCTTTTAAAATGGAATTGTCACTTGAAAGTCCCCTATTGGCAACCGATGCTAATCCAAGTTGTGCGCTCAATTTTGAATTTGCACTTTTTACTTC
>DASQBW010000848.1:0-7187 GCA_035635015.1 Draconibacterium sp.
GCTTTCGATGGGATTTAAGGACGACCTTGATGCCATTTTGAAAGATACACCGGTAGAAAAACAAACTTTACTGTTTTCGGCTACGATGCCAAAGGAGATTGTGCGAATTGCCAATACCTACATGGCCGATCCACACGAAATTTCAGTGGGAAAACGCAATACCGCTGCCGAAAATGTCGAACACAACTATTACCTGGTACACGCCAGAGACCGTTATATCGCACTAAAACGTGTGGCCGATATAAATCCAAATATCTATGGGATTATTTTCTGCCGTACACGTGCCGAAACAAAAGACGTTGCCGATAAACTAATGCAGGACGGCTACAATGCCGATGCATTGCACGGAGACCTGTCGCAGGCACAGCGCGACCACGTTATGTCGCGTTTCCGCAGCAAACACCTGCAAATGCTGGTGGCTACCGATGTAGCGGCACGCGGACTGGATGTGAACGAACTTACCCACGTAATTAACTATAACCTGCCCGACGATCCCGAGGTGTATATTCACCGAAGCGGACGAACAGGACGTGCCGGGAAAAAAGGAATTTCCATTACATTGATTCACATGCGCGAAAAAGGGAAGCTGCGCGATGTAGAAAAGAAAGTAGGTAAAAAATTCACTAAAATTCCGGTTCCACTAGGTAAAGAAATTTGTGAGAAACAGCTTTTCAACCTCATCGACCGCGTGGAAAAAGTGGAAGTGAACGACGAGAACATTGCTGAATTTATGCCGGTTATATACAAAAAGCTGGCATGGCTTGAGCGCGAAGAGCTGATCAAACATTTTGTATCGGTTGAATTTAACCGCTTTTTACAATACTACGAAAACGCGAAGGATATTAACGTTGACGAAGCACGCGAAAAAGAATCGATGCGCAACGAACGTGGCGAGCGCCGCAGAGGAGGACGCGACGGACGTGAGCGTGGAAACCGCGACCGTGGAGACCGTGGCAGAGCACGAAGAGGCAACGGTGGCAACATGTCGCGTTTCTTCTTTAACCTGGGTAAAAAGAGCGGCGTTAACAAACGCGCAATTATCGATTTGATTAACCAAAACACCCCGGGAAAGAGTATTGATATCGGCAATATTGAAGTGTTAAAAGGTTTCTCGTTCTTCGAAATTGATTCGAACTACGAGAAAGAAATTACAAAAGCTTTCAAGAACGCCCGTTTCAGAGGCCAGAAAGTGAATATTGAAGTAGCGAATAAGAAAAAATAATAGCTGGTTGCTAGCCGCGAGTGGTGAGTAACGAGTTTAAGAAATATAAAATCCGGTCTTTTAAAGATCGGATTTTTTGTGCCTTCTTGTGAAAATGATATTGTTAGCACAACGAAGAACCTGTAAAAACGAAGCTCTATTCTATTATAAGATATCTCTCACGTTCGTTTGAGATTACAGCACCGAAGTAGGCAGCTAGTTCTGTCGTACACAAACAGTAAGCCATTTCTGACTCCCTGTTCTATATGCAATTATAAGCTTTTCTTTTTAAACCAATTTTGCGTCTAACTCAATTTCTGCAGTTCCGCCTGCATACAAGCGCGAAATCGGGCATTTTGCTTTTGCGGCTGCTGAAAGCTCGGTAAATTTCTCTTGCGATAAACCTTCGCATTTTGTTACGTTTGTTAATTTGATGTTGGTAATGGCCGGTCCGCCATCAACTTCACCAAGTGTTACTGCTGCTTCCGTTTCAACACTTTCGGGTGTTAATCCTTCGCCGCTGATTAAAGCTGCCAAAAACATTGAGAAACATCCTGAATGTGCTGCACCTACCAGTTCTTCGGGGTTGGTTCCTTTTCCATTCTCAAAACGCGATGCAAAAGTGAACGGCCCGCTGTAACCGGTAATGTTCATATTTCCTTTTCCCTCCTTAAGAGTTCCGTTCCATACTGAATTTACTTTTCTTACTGACATAATTTTTTAGTTTAAAGTTAATTGATTTAATGTTTCTTCACCTGGTTGCCAGTTACATCCGGTAAGACCAGGGTTCTGAGTAGCCTCCAAAGCACGCAATACCTCCGTTATATTTCGTCCGGTAGCATCGTTGTTGCAATTCACCCATTGAATTCTTCCTTCCGGGTCAACAATAAATGTTGCACGGTAAGCCACGCTACCAGGTTGTAAGATACCCAATTTTTTGCTTAACGACTTTGAAGTATCCTCAATTAAAGGGTAAGTTAGCTCGGCCAAACGTGGATCGTTTGATTTCCAGGCCAGGTGTACTTCCGCAGTATCGGTTGAGACACCGTATAATTCAGCATTTAGCTCTTCAAACTTAGTGTGGTTGTTGTTAAACTCTACAATCTCGGTTGGACAAACAAAAGTAAAGTCTTTAGGATAAAAATAGATTACCATCCACTTACCTGCTTTCTTATGATCTTCTGATGTGATTGTTCCGAATTGATTGTCAGCTAAAACTGCTTGTTTTTTAAACTTTGGGAATTTATCTCCTACTGATTTCATGATTAATTGTTTTTTATTTTATTGTATAATTAAATCTACTTGAATTTTGCTTCACAAATGTAGATTTAATAACAGCGCGTGTCAAATTGATTTTTTTTAAGCCGAATAGATAAAAGCTATTCTAAAAATAGTAACCATCTGATGTATAATTTGTTCAGTGGTTTTACCATATAATTTGTTACAGAATCTGACATCACAATCACTGTCTTTTTTGAAAATAAGCCATCCGCAATTGAATGGGCAAATAAACCGGCACATTATTAAACCAATGCTTTCTTAACAACAAGTCTCCGACATTATAAAAAGTACTTTAAGGGTAGTTTAAGTATGCTTTAATGATGGACAAGTGCAGACCTGAATTGAAAGAAATCTTATCAAAGTATAGCTTATTTCAAAAAATCTTCGAAGCAAAATCAGGGCTTGTTTTATGCAAGAATCTCGATCAAATAAGAAAAGACAGAGCGTTGCTGCATACATACAACTTTTTGTTTGTCTAATTTTTACGAAATGCTTGCTTATATTCATCCAAATTCGTAAACTTGCACCCCGAAAATCGTAGATAACATTACATTTTCACTCCGGGCCTATAGCTCAGTTGGTTAGAGCACCTGACTCATAATCAGGGGGTCCCTGGTTCAAGCCCAGGTGGGCCCACAAATATTAAATCTCATCTAATTGTTTATCAATTTGTTGAGATTTTTTATGTCCAGACCATACCGTTGGATTCCATTTAGGGTTCCATTATCTAAAATTTTTTACTACTTTTAAATGACTAAAATACAGGGAGATGGGACTAATATGTACGTTGTATTGCAAGAAAAGTATAAGTAAATACTCAAAAAGCGATTCAGTATCTGTTGTTGCAGTGTATTACAATGATAAAAAGAAACTCAAAATCCCAACTGTAATATCTTGTAAAATAAAAGATTGGGATGAAAATTGGAAAACACGACAAACTAAAGACCCAATCAAAAATACAGACGAAATATCCAAAGAGGAAAACATTCAAATAAAACAAAAACTCATTGAGGTTGATAATCTAGTGTGTCCAACTTCCCAAAGAAGATAAGAAACCATCTACCGATTTGGTTAGAAATGGGGATAATTGGTGGTTATCATCAGAGTGGTGGTCCATGATGGAATATTAACGATGAAGGGGAAAATACAAACCAAGGCGGACAAGGAAGAGCAGAACGAGCATGGTAAAATATTTTCCAAAGTTCTCCTAAATTGAAATTTTAATATTGAATCACAAAAAATAATAATCATGATAAAACAAATAACAATTCGATTAAGTATCATTTTGATGCTATTTTTTGGAATCATAAATGTGGCCAATTCCCAATACCTTAAAAGGTCAATATCCCGTATAGCAGAAGTTAGTATTGATATTTCAACTCCCACTGCACATTACCAACCAATGTTTGGAGTTGGAGATAATAATTCTGCTATCATAGAAGCTATAGAAAGGTTTGGGGTTTTGACTATAGATTCAAGTGGGACCAGTAATCCAGCAACCTACGCTGAAGAAGAGATTATACTATTCGTCTTGAATGGAACAGGGAGGATTAATTATGATCAAACTATTATGCCTATATCTCAGAATGACTTTATGTATATACCTGTAGGGACAGAATTTAGTATTTCTAATCCACGGGAAAAATCTTTGAAAGTTGTTGTTATAGGATTCAAGATATTCCCAGAAACCCAAATTGAGCCAACAGAAAGGCTTATGATTGCAAATACCAGTGAAGTAGCGTTTCAGGTTCTTGGCCAACATGGCCCCACAACACTGTTTCAGCTGCTTATGGGCACTACTAGAAGCAGAAGGGACAGGCTTGCTGCAGCATATCAGGCCAATAGTTTATTCATAATGGATTTTGCTGCAACTGGAACAAATATTCCTCACAAGCACGAAAGGGAAGAAGAGATTTATTTGATCCTTGAAGGAGAGGGAGATATAGTCGCGGGCGAGGAGCCTACCGACAGCACCGAAATTCGTCATCCCGCAAAAGCAGGAGATGCATTTTTCTTTGCTCCTTCTACATTAATTGGCTTTTACAATACCACTAGAGACGGGGAGGAACATGCAAAGATATTGGCAGTCAGGTTCAGGTATCCGAGGCAACCGGAAAATTGATAATTAAACTTTCATTAAAAACTAATATAAAATGGATCGAAAATCATTTTTAGCAACTTCAGCTCTTGGACTCGGCATGTCTGGATTATCACTTAGTGGATTAGCCGTCAATCCCAAGGATGTTCCTTCCAATCCATCGGACTTAAAAATCACGGATATCAGGGGAATGGTAATTGCCTCAAATTACGACTATCCGATTATAAAAATCTACACCAACCAAGGCGTAACCGGACTCGGCGAAGTGAGAGATGCCGGCTGGATAGCACAGGCATTAATGATGAAGCCTTATCTAATTGGGAAAAATCCACTTGATATCGAACCCATTCTTAAGAGCATTTATCACCTGACGGGAAATAGCAGATATGGAGGTGGATACTCTGCTATTGATATTGCGCTTATGGATATTGCAGGGAAGGTGCTTGGAGTTCCGTGCTGGCAACTGTTAGGGCGAAAAGTGAATGACAAGATTGAATGTTATTCCGATACTCCGGCTGCTAATACCTATGAGAAACAGGCAATCCTGATTAAGAGAAGGATGGATGTAGGATTCAAGCATTTTAAAATGGACCTCCGTCCAAGATTATTTGATGGCATTGAAGGTTGCACTGTAGGTGGACTTCCTACTCTAAAGGGTCTGGAAGTTTGGGGAGAATCAATTTTAAAGATACGAGATCAAATTGGGTATGATGTTAAACTGGGAGCTGATCATTTTGGCCGTTTAGATGTGAATACCGGAATAGCTCTGGGTGAATTCATGACAGATTCGAAATATGGGCTGGCATACCTTGAGGATGTGGTTAATTTCTCTCAATTCAATTCTGTAGGTATAAATCAGCAAATTACTGCCGGATCACCTACACCAACACTTGGATTTGAAGACTTGTTTGGATTGGAAGGCTTCCGTCCATTCATTGACAATAAGGCGATTGATATTATTCATCCTGATTTGCTTACTTCAGGAGGTATACTTGAAACTAAGAAAATAGCTGATTACGCTGCTATATTTGGTATTAAAACCATGATGCACAATGCTGGTTCTCCAATCGGGACTATGGCTATGGTACACACCGCGGCAACCAATCGCAACTTTATTGCCCTTGAAAACCATGCATTGGAAATACCTTGGTGGCAGGATCTGATAACCGGAATTGAGAAACCGATTTTGCAATACGGTGGTTATATCAATGTCCCCGACAGCCCTGGTTTAGGCATAGAATTAAATGAAGAGGTTGCGAGAGAACATATGCGCGAAGCCAAATACCTTGCCTATAATCCAGGAGTATTTGAACCCACTCCCGAGTTTGATGAAAAGATGTCAATGAGGGAAGCAAGAGAAAAGAGGATTATCGGTGGTTATCATCAGAGTGGCGGTCCATGGTGGCATATAAACACGGATAATGTGTATGGCAATCAAACGGATCCGGAACAACAGTAAAATAAATATTAGAAATTAATTCCTTCGGCTGAAAAAAGTTTGAGGTGTGGTATGATAGTCTGCCAACCAAATGGAACGGAATCAATAAAAACGATTCTTCCAACATATGTACAGTAAGATGCACGATACTAACGGAGTCGATTTACGTCAAGTAAAAACATTAAATTATGAATAGAATAATATTTTTAATTATAGCTTTCATTTTAGGATGCTTTATTTCTCACGCTCAACGAGTTGGATCCTCCACTGAGTACATTAAAAGTTTAACGTCGGAGTGGCAAGGTGAACGTTTGCCGGATGGAAGGCCAAAAGTACCTGACGCTATTCTGGAAAGGCTGAAGGATATCTCTATTGAAGAAGCATGGAGTGTCTTGCGCAACAATGGCTTTGAAAATCAATTTGAAGGCGGCTGGCATGTAATACAACCGGGCAATGCCATGACCGGACGCGTTGTAACTGCTCAATATATGCCCTCACGACCCGACCTTGAAGAACATGTAAAAGAACAGGGAAAAATTGAAGGCAGAGCCCAGGTAGGTGGCACCAATTCATGGCCAATTGACATCCTTACCAATGGCGATGTTTATGTGGCTGACGGATATGGTAAAATAGCCAACGGGACTTTAATTGGTGATAATCTGGGAAACGCCATTTTTGCCAAATCTCAGAGGGGAGTTATTTTTTATGGTTCTGTACGCGACGAAGAGGGTTTGAAAGAAATTGACGGTTTTAATGGCTGGATAAAAGGCGCAGATCCTTCCTTTATCGATCAGATGATGCTAACCACAATAAATGCCCCTATTCGTGTGGGGCGTGCTACAGTTTTACCCGGCGATGTTGTTCTTGCAAAAGACTACGGCGTAATTTTTATTCCGGCTTATTTGGTTGAAGAACTCGTATTGACTGCAGAAGTTACTGCGCTTCGCGATGAATTTGGGCACCAGCGATTACGTGAAAAGAAATATCTGGCCGGACAAATTGATAGCGAGTGGACCGAAGAAATTAAAAAGGATTTTCTTCATTGGCTAAATAATTACCCTGGAAAACTTCCTATGACAAAAAAGGAATTGGATGATTATCTGAAAGAAAGAAATTACTAAATATAAATCAATATCATTTAGTTTTCGATATTATAAATAGGGCTTTAC
>DASQBW010000849.1:0-14702 GCA_035635015.1 Draconibacterium sp.
ACCACCATCTTATAAAATCATAACTCGCTGTCATTCTGAGCGTAATGCAATGAAGCGAAAGAATCTTTTTCATTATCCTATTTTTAGTGGACACTAGTGATTTTTTATATAATCCGACCTTACAACAATAAATAACGGATATTAGGACAAGAATGTTTTAATTTATTCTGATTTCCTGGTAACTGGATTGAAGTATCTTGTACTTTAATTGGGAAGGAGTTATTGAAAGATAGCTTTTATCAAGCTCGATATGTTGAATTTGTATAGAATAAGAAAAGGGCACGAGATAAACTCAATTGCCCTTTCAACCTTATATTCAGATAGGTTAAATGTATTTACTTACGATTTATAATGTTCAAGGATTCCGTTTTGATTCATCGAAGCCACTTTCTCAATTAAAGCAGTTTGTTCATCATTGCTCATCTTTATAAAGCTTTTAGCAAGTTCAATATCTTCAGTAACATGGCCGGTGGTAGTACATCCGTATGTAGCAGATGCTACAGGCATTGAATAGACATAATGCTGCGCATCTTTCATTGAAATGACATTAGGGATTACCCTTTCACGACTATTACCACGTCCTCTTCCCCAGGCAATGGTTTGTCCTGTCATTCCGCCACCGCCAATAGGTTTCATTGCTATTACACCAGTATTCTTTTCTACGGCCTTTGGCAGTGTATTCATTACAAAACTATTGTATGCCGGATCTATTGCATTAATAGGTAAAAGCATTACTTCCAAATCTGGCAAATCCATGTCAAGCAGGTAATTGTTAATTTCGTAATGCGTGTGGCCACTGAATCCTATATGTTTTATTTTACCTTCTTCTTTTGCTCTTAATAATGCTTCATAAATGCCATTGTTTATTCGGCTGTCAGCGTCCTCGATGGAAGCCATATTGTGCATCATATAAATGTCGAGGTAACTGGTTTTTAATGCTTCCAAAGATTCATCAAGTTCTCGCATTACAGACTCTACATCCAAACCGCGGCTTTTAGAACTTAATACAATTTCGTTTCGGTAGGGTGCAAGAACATTCCCAAAAGCCTCTTCACTTTTACCTCTGCCATACGATCTTGCTGTTTCAAAAAACCGACAGCCTCCTTCCAGTGCAGTTTCCAAGATACTTTCTTCATTCTCAACACTGTAATCAGAAGGTCCTCCTCCGATACAAAACATGGTTACATCAAGTCCTGTTTTCCCAAGCTTTCTGGTTGGTAGTATTTCTCCCCACTGATCAGCTTCTGTATTTTTAGAACTACAAGAAGGAAGATAAGCCATTGCTGTTAAAACCGCTACAGATTTTAGAAACTGCCTACGATTTGTTTCTGTTGAATAGTTTGATGTTGTTTTCATCTGATTAGATTAATATGGTTTAATATCTTGTACTCTCAGTAAATGCTAAGGTAGTCAAATTTTAAGCTTTTTATCCTCTGGCAATCCTTCATTTTTTTGGGAAGCAGAGCTGTATTTTTGATTGCCGACTCATTTTACTCCTCTTTGACAGAAAACCGGTAAATGGTTTGTGATTTAAATGGTTCACCCGGACTTAGCACTGTTGACGGAAACTCTGGTTGATTCGGACTGTTTGGATAATGTTGTGTTTCCAGTGCTAATGCCGACCTCACATTTGTTGACTTCTCACCACTTTCAACCGATTCTTTCCACGCCATTCCTCGTCCCTGTGTATACATTTGCATCCCTGGCTGATCAGTCATCATTTCCAATACGCGTCCGCTCTCCGAATCATAAACAGTTACTGCAACTTCTGCGTTTTTATCCAGTACAAAGTTGTCATCATATCCCCTGAATACCTCACCCTCGAATGTTTCACCAATTTTATACCCGATTTGATGCGGAGAAGTAAAATCTAACGGAGTTCCTTTTACCGGCCTTATATTACCCAAAGGAATTAATGTTTCATCCATGGGAGTATAATTTGAAGCATTTATAGTAAGAATGTGATCGTAGATATAACCATTTCGGGCACCGTGAAGATTGAAATAAACATGGTTGGTGAGGTTGATTACTGTCTTTTTATCGGTTGTTGCCAAATAATCAATTATTACTTCGTTATTATCGTTCCATGTAAAATTAACTGAGGCGGTAACTTCTCCTGGAAATCCTTCGTCCATATCGGGACTGACAATGGTGAATTTAACGGAAGGATCTTTGATGTTTTCAGTCATCTCGAAATCCCATACTTTTGAGAACCATCCGTTCGGTCCTCCGTGTGAAGTATTTGGCCCGTTATTTTTAGGTAAATTGTATTCCACACCATCCAATGTAAATTTTGCATTTGCAATCCTGTTGGCAAAACGTCCGATGGTTGCCCCGCCAAAAGCATCTCTTAAAATGTTTTGAAGCTCAACGGAACCTGTGGTAATATTTTTCCTGTTTCCATTCCTGTCCGGAACTTCAATCCCAACAATTTTTGCTCCGTAATTGGTTAATCTCAATACGTTACCCTCTTTGTTTGTCAACGTAAAAAGATAGATATCACTTCCATTATGTTCTCCAAGCAATTCCTTTTTAATTGTTTCGGGCGTTTGCCCGAGGGTTACACTACTAATCAGGAAAGTGACAGCTATAAAAATAACTTTTTTCATAGAAAATTTTTTATTGGTTTTTTATTCCGTTACTTCATCAATAACAAAGGCTACTCTTTATTTACCTCATTAATATAATAAAGCCATTCTACCATCGTATCGGGCCATTTCGAGCTGGGGCCTGTGTCTCCCTTGCGTATACCGAATCCATGTTCGGCATTGGCATAAATGTGCAGTTCCGCCGGAATATTTAGTCTTTTAAATTTTAAATAAAGCTCAGGCACTCCGGTTGAGATACTTTCCATGTCATGAAAGCCACATATTATAAATGCAGGAGAAGACTGCTTTGTCAAGGTCATATTATTAGTCCAGGCAGGATAAATTAATGCCTGGAAATCAGGCTTGCTACTGAATTTTTCAATAGGTTCATCGGAATCAGGATTAGCGTTGGTTGCCTGAATATCAGTCAACGCAGCTACCTGCCCTCCTGCGGAGAAGCCAATAACTCCGATTTTTGTCTGATCGATATTCCATTCCGATGCCCTGCTTCTCACTATTCTTACAGCCTGTTGCATATCTTCCACCGATTGATCAAGAGTATAATCTGAATGTTCATCCCTGGATAATCTGTACTTGAGTACAAAACAAGCAATACCGCTTTTTACCAGCCGCTGAGCAATATTATATCCTTCATGATCGATCCATATTTCCCGGTGTCCTCCGCCGGGTGCAATAACAAGAGCAATTCCTGTGGCGTTTTCTTTTGCCGGCAGGAACGGTGTAATAGAGGGATCATTAACATTTGAGATTAAATGGTCTCCTGTCTGTTCATACACACTATCCATCTCTGCACCGCCTTCCGGGTTAGCATAAGGCGTACCCTCGTGCCATAACGCTATTGCCGGAAACCGTTGCGCCTGAACAGCGTAAACTTGTATCAGCAAGAAACTTAGGAATAGGATCTGTAATAAATATTTCATAATTTAATGTTAAGTACTACACCACTAACGTATTTTATAATAATGAATAATCATTAACAAAGAAAGGTAGTCAGAGACAGTGAAAGAAGACGATTATGCACTTTCTTCAGACCATCCTAATATTCATTTATCATTAGACGTATAGGTTAATGAAAAATAAAAATAAAATAAAAAAATTAAATAGTTGATAATTATCCTAAAATGAGAGCTTTCTAATTTTCATTTTGTTATTCAAACGATTAAATACTTTGAAAACTATCAATCATTTTTTAGAATAGCAGCACCTTACTAATCAATAAAATTCTTGAAATAGACTAGCCCCGAGGCAGGGCAACGGGTAATTCGTCGGATTAAACAGAAATACCGGAGAATTTTAATTCCCCGGTATTCAGTTTCACACTTTTCGAGCAAAATAAATTGTCTCAAAAAACTAATTAAATATATACTAACTAAACTTATGAAAAAAGTAAGTTTTCAATTCTAAAAAATCAAATAGCATATATTGCTTTAAATTGAGATACAATAAATATGCTTCAACTGAATTAAACGTCATTTTTGTATCTTATTGAGGATACCCCTCATTTTGAGTAAGGCCTTCTATCAACCTGACATCGGTACCAAACTTAGGTAACAATCTATGATATTCTCTAACAGCAGGATGTGTATCTATATTGGCCTCTACAACCATTTCTTTCCGAACTAGATCAAACCATCTTTTACCTTCAAATGCCAGTTCCCATGCTCTTTCAGCAATAACTGCATCATCAAACTCTGATTGTGACATTCCGTTAGGTAGGTCGGCATAAACACTCTGATCGAAACCACCGGCTCTTCTGCGTACTTTGTTAATTGCTTCGAGAGCTGCTGCCGAAGGACCTCCTTCAGCCATATTTGCAGCTTCGGCATAGATAAGAAGTACTTCTGAATACCTGCTTACTGGGAAAAATCCATCGCCACCCCAACTGGCCGATCTGCCGTCATGCCTTGAACCGCCAATGCCGGCATCCATATATTTCCAAATAATTGGTACACCAAGCCTTGAATCTCTCCAATTAGTATTTGCTGCATCGTCAAATACTTCCTTGAACGACCAATATTTACGCGGGCCTTCAGGGAATGCCTCGTAGAACCTAACTTCTGATACAACATCACTCCAGCCACCTTCTTCTGACGGACGCTGACATTGGTGTATTTTACATGAAGTTCCGAAATTTGAGCCATCGCCATTAAAGAAAAACAAGAATTCAGAATTTGTAAACTTGTTGGCAACTAACCAAAGGTCTCCGAAGTTTGGCTCAAGGCTGTACATGTTCATATCCATCACCTCTTTTGCTTTATCTCTGGCCAGTGCATATTTCGATGCATCATTCATTGGCCAGCCTGCCATGTTCAGGTAAACTTCTGCCAGCAATGCTTTTGCAGCGCCTTTTGTTGGCAGGGCTAAACCAGGGTATTCAGGATCCAGGTTAGTCTCCGCAAATTGCAGATCCGCAACAATAAGGTCATAGATGTCGGCAACGGGTGATTGCACCGCCTCATCAACAGTTTCCTGGTTTTCGGTAGTTACAATCAGTACTTCGCCCCACAATCTTGTAAGCCAGAAATAATCAAATGCCCTAAGGTAACGCGCCTGTGCTTCATACATTGTCGCCTGTGCAGCTGTGAGTTCACTGGCTTCGGGAGCCTTACTTACAATTGCATTACACAGGTTTATCGATCTGTAAAGGTGTTTCCACATATCATCAACAGCCTCGGCATTTTCAACTGTAAGAAACTTGTTATATTGGTTCAGCTCTGACGAATTGGCTCTTGCAGCAACGTCTTCTCCACCTCCGGTCACCAAAAATGGAGCATTAGTCTCGAACGCTTCCCAATCGGAGAAAACAGCTTTCAATGCTCCATTGACGGCTGCATCGAATTCCTGAGCGTTGTTATAGTAGGTGTCAGGACCTATTATGCTTTTTGGTTTCTCTATCAGGTTGTCGGTACATCTGATGCAATAACTAGTGCAAACACAAGAGATATTTGCAGGTACTTTTTAATTATATTTTTCATAATCTGTATTTTTTTAATTAAACAAACTAGAATATCAGGTTTACACCAAATGTATAACTTTTCTGGTTTGGATATGGTGCATTATCAATACCCCCAGCTCTGTCAGAACCTGAAGTAGCTGACTCCGGATCAAACCCACTATAATCTGTAAACGTAAAGAGGTTCGTTCCGGTTGCATAAAGTCTTAAATTACTTATGCCCATTTTGTTGCAAATATCCTTCGGAAGCGTGTATCCAAGCGTAATGGTTTTAATTCGCATAT
The DNA here is from genome assembly GCA_035635015.1 of Draconibacterium sp. Taxonomy (GTDB): domain Bacteria; phylum Bacteroidota; class Bacteroidia; order Bacteroidales; family Prolixibacteraceae; genus Draconibacterium. The sequence continues at coordinate 5,847 of DASQBW010000849.1, forward strand.
ATGAGGCATCCTCAACCCACCTGCTGGAACTGTTTGTTTCACTTTTAACTGATCCCTCAAACGAAGGTACATCTGTGTCCTGGTTCTGAGGTGTCCATCTGTCCAGTATCGCTCTGAGAGTGGCATCTGAATCTGAAGAGCTGCGCTCGGACCTGATTCGTACTGCATTGAATTTATCATTACCGGCTGATCCTTGCAGAAAAATATTCAGATCTAAGTTTTTATAGCTGAAATTATTTGTGAATCCATAGGTGAACTTAGGTAAGGTGTTTCCTACATCTACAATATCTGCAGTAGTAATTGCATCATCATCATTAACATCTCTGTATTTTGGTGCTCCGGGTATGGTACCGTAGACTGCTGCTTCCTCAGCTTCGTCAGTTCCCCATATACCTATCTGCTCATAGGCACGAAGCAGACCCATTGATTCACCAACCACAGCCCAGCTTACTGGGTACATATTCGGGAAGGGAGCACCAAAATCAATCTCTGTTTTCCCCTCAAACAATTCTAAAACTTCATTCTTGTTAAAAGCAATATTAAAGTTTGTGTTCCATTTAAAATCCCCAACAAACGGGTCTCCTCCAATACTAAATTCTACACCCTTATTTTCGACACTTCCAACATTCCTCAAAACGTTTGTGTAGCCGGATGCTACAGGAAGCTGGACACTTAACAGGAGATCTTTTGTAGTCTTCTCGTAGTAATCAGCTGTAAGGGTTAAGCGTTGATCGAACATACCAAGGTCAAATCCAACATTGATTTGCTCGGTTTTTTCCCATTTTAAAGCTGAATTGGATAATGATCCGAGCCCGATTCCGGTTGTGGGAGCATTGCCAATGGCATAGGCAGCATTCGTACTCAATCTTGCTAACGACGAATACGGGCCAACAGCCTGGCTACCTGTTATACCATAACTGGCCCTTAGTTTCAGGTTGCTTATTGCGGCTACATTAAAAAAGTCCTCATTGTTAATTCTCCAAGCCAAAGCTCCTGACGGGAAATATCCCCACTTATCATCACCAAAAACAGATGCCCCGTCATACCTGCTGTTTACACTTGCCATGTACTTATCCTTATAGGTATAATTTATTCTTCCTAAGAATGAAATAATATCTCTCTGCGAGAAGCCAGAACCTGGTATTCCGGGATTTGCACCAATTGCCAGGTTGTTGTATGTCAACGCATCTGATGAAAAACCGGAAGACCCTCCACTGCTGTTGCTGTTAATTTCACGCTGCTGTTCGTGTGCCAGCGTAACACTCAGATCGTGGTCGTTGTCAATAGTTGTTACATAGTTCAACTGGTTGGTGTTCTGTAAGGTCCAATTCCTTCCGTTGGAAATATTCGCAGACGCATTTCCAACACCTCCTGCAGGTTTGGTGTTGGTGTATGAGCTGTTTTGATAATCATTTAAAAGAACTCCAGCCATAACCCTTGCAGTAAGTCCTTCAATAATTTCATAATTGATATACGTGCTCATCTCAACCCTGTTACTAATGTAGTCTCTGATAGGTTCAACAGCTAATCCAAGAGGATTGTGGACCGATGGTGGACCGAACAGAGGTGATTCCAAAGTATAGCTGCCATCTTCCTGATACACAGGTAAGGTTGGAGACCATATAAGAGCGGCGTGCGAAGGAGCGGAATCCTGACCGCCTGTTTGAGCAGGATGATTAGCTGCATTGTTCAGATAGATATTTAACCCGGCAGTCATCTTCTCACTAATATTTGTGTCCACGTTGGATCTGACTGATATCCTTCTATAGGACGAACCTTCAATTATACCTTCATTATCAACATAATTGGCAGACAGATAATATGTTCCTGAAGTGCCGCCTCCTGCTACACTTACCTGGTGGCTTTGCTGAACTGCGGTTCTGTATACAACGTCCTGCCAATTAGTTCCGTATGGGTTAGCCTTCCAATATGATACCTCATCTGGAAGAAATGCAGGATTTGCTCCGCTGGCCGCACGATTTTCATTGGTTGCGAGCACAAACTCATAAGCATTCATTTTATCCATTACATTAGCAACCTGTGCCATTGATACAAAGCTGTTATACTGTACAACCGGTTTTCCTTGCCGACTCCCTCTTTTTGTTGTAACCAGTATAACACCGTTGGCACCACGCGAACCATAAATAGCTGTTGAAGAGGCATCTTTAAGCACTTCAATGTCTTCTATTTCGTTTGGATTCAAATTTGAAAGACTTCCTCCAATAAATCCATCCACTACTACCAACGGGTCATTATTTCCGTTAATAGAATTCGCACCCCTGATACGAATTTTTATCGAACTGTTAGGTTGCGCTGAAGTGGTCTGAACAGACAAACCCGCGGCTCTTCCCTGAAGTGTCTCATCAAGCCTAGCTGCAGGTTGTTTGGCTACTTCGGCAGCCGAAACTCCTGAAGTTGCGCCTGTAAGGTCACTTCTTTTTGCAGTACCCTAGCCAATAACAACAACTTCGTCCAATCCTTGCACATTTTCATCCATAGTTACGTTAATAGTGGTTCTGTTACCTACAACTTCCGATACGGTTCTGAAACCAATAAAAGAGAATTGTAGCACACTTTCCGATGATGGAACATCGAGAGAGTAATTTCCGTCAATATCGGTTATAGTACCCATCTGAGTACCTTCAACTACTACGGTTACTCCAATCATGGGACCTGTTTCATCTGTAACGGTACCCGTTACAGTAATTTCCTGTCCAAATAAGGATTGAGCAGAAAATAGTATACAAATAATAAAAAGTAAATTTTTCATAGGCGAAATTTTAGTTTTACTGGTTGAATAGTTATTAATCATAGAATTCATACTGTTATATTTTAAAGACGTAAATTTTTAAAAGCACGTCAGATGGATCAAAACATCTCAGCTGCTGAGTGAGGGTTGTCAGGTTGGTGCCTGTATTAGAATAATTGTGAGTATAGATTCTCGGTGATTATCAGGCACTATTCTTAAGAATAATTATTATAGATCTCTTAAATTGGTGGTAATGAAAATAACTACCAAGAAGCACTTATTTTTTAATGATCTTTTTCATATAGTTATAGGTTTATTTCATTAAAATAACTTAAAGATTTATTAACAAAGGAAGGGAGTCTGGTGTAGGAAAAGAATAGACGATTGTATATTTTAGTTGGACAATCCGATTATATGCCTATCTTTATGAATCTAGGTTGTGTCGAAAATTAATGAATATTACCAGAACATATTAAACATTTGATAATTAGTGTTTATAATGTGATGTTTTCTATGCGTTCATCAATTATATTGATTGATTATTATAAAGATAAAAATAGTTGAAAAACATATATCAATAGATAAAACAATTTGAATCTTAATAATTTTTAATAGTGAAATCAGCTTCCATAATAAAAGAACCTACCGATGGTAAAACGGATAGTTTTTTTGGTGCCAGAATAGTTGTTATGACGAAGAAACAACTTAAAGCGATTAAGAATAATTCGTTAATAGGGGGTCTTTATATCAGTGATATTGGTTTTTACCCCAATGCCCGAAGCCATTATATTAAGAGAAAGAAGGGTATAAGTGAAAATATCTTAATTTACTGTATCGATGGGGCCGGATCAATTCAAATTGGAAGTAATGTTTTTAGGTTAGAAGCTAATCACTACTTTATAATTCCTGCATCAGAAGCACATACCTATTGGGCATCCGAACGCATACCATGGTCTATTTACTGGTTACATTTTGGAGGTGAGCGGAGCTTCCTTTTTAAAGAATATTTTGCTCAGATTATACCTATTGAGCGATCATTTAAAGCCAGAATTGACGACCGAATTAATTTATTCAACGAAATTTTAAGCGCCCTGGAATCGGGGTTTTCAATACAGAACCTAACCTATGCCAATCTGTGTTTAAACAGTCTGCTTGCCTCATTTTTCTATATGGAGACATATCGATCAGTTAAAGGTCATAAAACTTCAGATACGCTGGATCGAGCCATCCAGTTTATGCAGAAGAACATTTATGGAAATATTCAAATAAAGGACCTGGCCAGGCATGTCAAGCTATCTGAGTCTCACTTTACAAAAATATTTAGAAATCACACGGGATCTTCACCTCTTGATTATTTCATTCACTTAAAAATGCAGGAAGCCATACGATTGTTAACTAATCAATCACAAAATTTAAAAATTAAAGAGGTCGCTTATCAATTGGGTTATAATGATCCCTATTATTTCACCAGAATATTTACTAAACATAATGGGGCCAGTCCCAGTTCTTTTATTAAAGTCCGTAAACGATCAAGTTAATTCTAAAAAAACGGTCTTTAATAATCAATATTTGTTCTTTTAAATACAAGTTTTCAGAATAGATATCAGAAACCAATTACGGATTGAATCTCATTCAAAACGTAACTCAAATCCGGAAGCTTTCAATTTGAATTTATTAAATTGATTAGCAGTCTTTTAGCCACAGCGCAATCGGGCCGATTCTCTAAAAGGTTTGGCAGAATATCTAATGTAGAAAGTATGACCTTTCCTTCTCCATAGGGTAATTCGCAAAGAGCAATACCAATATTTCCCGAATTTAAAGCACCTACACCAACAATAACATTCAATCCAGTTGGTGAAATTGGTATTCCACTACCACCGTTCCGGTAAAAAGCCTGGTATTCCCAACTCATTGCTGTTGCTTGTGGGAGATCCGAAAAATAAGGACTTGTACCCACAAATTGTCTTCCTCTTATACTTCGTGTTGGTCTGCCAAACCGGCTTTGAATTTCTAATTGTTCAACAGGAAGTTTGCTAATCCATGATTCAGCATTTTCCAGAATTATCAGTTTTGAACCTTTTTCGACCTTTTTAAGAATTATATCGAAATCCGCCGTGGTAAAATCATCTTCCGCAACAATTATCAAAGAAGAATTCCCTTTGTTAGATTCCGTTGTGGAAGCTGAAATTTGATCACTCCTGCTTGTCAGAAATTCTTGAACAGTGCCTGAAGCATCAATAATCTGGATATCATCAGTGCCAATTTGAATAGTATTATTAACTGCAAATAATTCATCAAACCCGGTTGCCATTTCCTCACCATTCTGGTCTGTTAACGTGGCATTCAGTTTATAATAACCATTTTGTACAACTTCCGGCAAAATTACTCCTTCCACCAACAACTGACCAAATTCTTCGCCACCCAAAATTTCGGTATTAAAGGTCTTTTCAAATACCTGTTCTCCATCAGGATTTGTTAGTTTAAGATTGAGAATATGCTTTCCTGAAAGATCTTCTTCGTTTATCAGAAAAACATCTGCAACAGGTATCGTACTAGTTGGAACAACCTTGTTTCGTAATTTTACAGCAACATACAGAGGCTGAGCATAATAGGGCAATATTGCAGGATCTCCGGTAGGATGTCGGTATGTATCTACAATGTCGGTATTTGTTTGGCCACCCGACCAACCGTTAAGTACATAACCATCCGCAACATTCATCATCCTGACGTTTTCTATTATTCTGCCGTGAAAATAATGGAGATTATGCCCCATTTTCATTGTTAAGTCTTCTACACTGGGGAAAGCGTTTCTCAATTTTGCTGCGTCCAGAAATTTATCGTATGATTCGTACCAGTTCAGATATTCCTGATCCATCCAGCCATCTGCTCCTAATTCATCAAGGTCATTTTTGATTCTTTCCAGGTTCAGTTGAGTGCCAAATGCACCTTCTTCACCAAGAAAATAAATTTGATCTTTGGGCACAACATCAGCTGAATCGCCAAGTGTGTTTCGATCAGGATCCATCATATACCTTGCATAATAACGCGGATTATTGTAATACTCATCAACATAGCCGTCCTGGGCAGCAAAATGATACGGATCGTACCATCCATCGAAATAATGAGTAGAATCAAATGGAAGCATGTGGAGTTGAAATGGATTTTGTGGCCTGATAGAATCAACCGGCGGTTGTATACAATTAAATGTAACTATGCGCGAAGGATCCAGTTCATGTACCATATTGATATTTTCATAATCCCATTCGTTTGGTTCATTATACGACCAGTCGTCAAGATTCCAGTTGGTTAGTGAGGGTCTTGAGCGATCGCGTAAAATCATACGACGCAATTTTTCTTTTCGCCATTTTTGTGCCAATTCAGTTGGCGGGTAGGGGAGTGATTGGTAGCCACCTGGTTCTTCATAAGTTAATATTCCCATTTCATCACATAAATCCATCGATTCCGGTTGTCCGATGGCTCGGTGGTACATAATCATATTGTAACCAAGGTTTATCACCTGATTAATATCTCTTTCTGCCATCCCCGGAATTGGGAACATGCCCATTTTGGGCCAAAAGCCTCTGGTCATAGCTGCAAGCAGGAAAACCCGGTCTCCGTTCAGATACAGACGCTTGTCTCCATTTTTCTCACCAATATCCATAAAACGAAATCCGAAGCGTTGATTTTTAATGTCGCTAACAGAATCATCTTCACTGGTGAAAGTAATTTCTGCCTGGTATAAGTGGGGATCTTTAACATTCCAGGGTTGAATACCAGATGCTGAAACAAAAAATTCAGTTTTGTTTGACCCCTCCTTAAATGTCAGTGATTTGTTGTCAGTATAAATCACTTTTTTAGGATTATTAAATTCTGTGATCTTTAGGTTGACAGTCCCTGCGAGTTCATTATTTTCAGTATTCTCTATACTGGTAATAACTTTTACTTCTTCAGGATTGGGTTGGTTTTGTACATAGATATCATCAATATAAATATCATCGGTGGCATAGAGGTTAACTTTCCCCGTTATACCACCGAAACCATGAACAGAAGGAATTAAATTATCTCCCCAGGCAAGTGCTCTTTCGTCATCCCACGAAAATGTTCCTCCAATATCTGTAATCCTTATATCCAGATAATTAATATCATCAAAATTTACCGCATCAGTGATCTCAACATCAAAAGGAGTATTTCCAATCACATCATACCCCACCAACTTATTGTTAACAAATACTTCAGCCCTTAAATTCACTGACTGGAATCCAATAATTAATCTTTTTCCTTCCAAATTAGAAGGCACCTCGAAAGTATTACTCCACCATGAAACACCAATGTAATCACCCCTGATATCTCCCGTTGAATCAGGCAGGCTCCAGTAGTAGCCTTCCACTGTGCCCGGCACTGTTACACTTTTATATGCTTCCCCGTGGAGAGATTCCCAACTACACGAAGGCAAATTTATAGGCAAATCAGCTAAATTAACGGGCGGAAGAAATATTGAATCATGTTCCCATTCCGCATTATCATCTAAATACAATTGCCAGTCTGAACCCGAAAGTTCTTGTTCCCACCTGCTCTGATTATTCTTGCATCCGGCCAGAACAATAATAATTACTGACAACCACAAAAAAATTATTTTCCAGTTAGCATTCATGAATAAAAATATTTTTTTCAATTATCCGTATACACCGTTATGTTGTATGCGGTATGTGAAAATTGTTGATATATAAGAATTAAAACAAAACCAATTTCACGGTATTATTTATAAACAGTTAATGATCCTCCCATTTGATATACCATAATTCCTTTATCGGTACACAAATATATTGAGCCCATTTTATCTGCGAGAATGTCTAAAATATTATTACTAATTAGTCCATCTTCAACAGTTAGAGCAAACCATTCAGAACCGTTATAAACCGAAATACCTCCCTTTGTTCCAAACCACATATTGCCTTCCAGATCTTCTTCAATAGTTCGGACAAAATTATTCACAAGTCCATCTTCAACAGTATATACGTCCCAGCCTTCTATGGTCACTGATCCTGTATGTCTGGCTATTCCTTTATCCGTTCCAAACCACTTACTTCCGTCGGTGCTGAGGCAAATACTGTAAATATTGTCGGATGGTAGTCTGATTGTTTCCCAGTTTGCATAAGGCGACGCACTTGATATCGCATCAACATCATTCTTATATAACCGTGCAACACCCGCTCCCTCTGTAGCAACATACAAAGTGTCTCCCAAAATACTTGCAGTAATTGTGGTAATCGGGAACAATTCAAACAATACTTGGGGATAATCCGCTTCATAGTCGGGTGTGAGCCATTTTTCATCGTACAATGCTGAGACTCCCTTTGGAGTTCCAAACCATCTCACATTATCTCTGCCAATGGCTATTGAACTCACTGTATCACTCAATATCTCTGAATTTTTAGTGTTATAATTAATAACAGAGGAATTGGCACTCAGCGGGAGCGAGGTTAAAAATGCTCCTTCCTGAGAGGCAAGCCATATTGTAGGTCCATTTTGATTTATTTCAAATTTTATATCTGTTAATCCATTCTCAGGAATTTTATCATTCGTAGCGTAACGATTAAATCCTCTAAACCCTCCACTTGCCAATCCGGCATCAGTCAAAAAGATTTTACGATTATTACCGTCATCCACCACTGCGAGAAATTTCTTTCCATCAAAATCATCCAGCGGGCGAACATCTACAGATGAAATTAAATTACCAGAGTTGGTATTTATGACTGTTGTTGCACTACCTTGTGTATTATTATCGTCAGTGTCTGCGAGATTCAATGTTATGTCATAATCAGCTAACTCAACAATCTTATCGGCACTTATTCCGGCGTACAATTTAGGAGCCTCTGGTCCAATAAGGTCTTCAGGAATCGATACCAGTTCAATTCCATAAGATTTTCCAAGATTTTTAGAATATTGTTTATTTTCCGGATTGTTCCAGTGTTCATGCACGCCAAGGCTTGGCATTGGTTTCCCGCTATTATCGGGGTCATAAATTATACCTTCGGGCCAGTTTGACGAATCGGCAGCTTGGTGAAGATAATCGTCTACTCCTCTAACGTTGGGCATCATAGCTGATT
>DASQBW010000850.1:0-1835 GCA_035635015.1 Draconibacterium sp.
CTATTGTTACTGCTCATTAATGCATCGCCTCCGGTTATTAGAATATCGCGAAGCTGAGCATCGTTTCTAAAATAATGGAGCAAAACGGGCAGGCGTTCTTTCCACGTTTTTTGTGGTTTCAGTTTGTCGAGATTAAAATTGTAACGCCCGCTCTGAAAATCGTACATCCGTTGGCAACTGGCGCACAAACCGCCACAGGCGCGACCTACCGTGTCGGGTATAAAAATGGCAACTTCAGGGTAACGCCGGTGGATATTGTGCGAAGGAACGATCCAGCCTGCAGCATTTGGCTCACCGGGTTTTACCTTATCTTCCTTTTCCCAAGCTACAATTTTTCCAAACTCTTCAACCAGTTGTTTGCTGTAAATTACATAACAACGCATGGCCATGTCGGCACCTACAACATAATCGGGAATGTATGAATTTAACAGCGACAGGTAATACGGATTTACAAAAAACGGAATGCCTTTTCTTCTGGCCTTTTTCAGCACCTTCATCGTTTCTTCGGTAAGTGTGTAATCGAGCATTTCGTTTAGCAACTCGGGGGATCGGATGGCAAAGCGTAAATGGAAATTACTATCCTGCCACCACTCATTCATCAGCGCTTTTTTATCGGCAGAACTTATACCCGGGTCAAAGGAATATTTTGTGCTGGAAATATCGCCACTATCAATTTTTTCGATCAAAATCCGGATGATTCGTTTTTTATTTTCTTTTCGCAGATCTTCCACCACCGGATCCAGTCCCGAAGGATATTTTTTCATCCAGTTTTCTACCTGGTTTTTTGGTGGATGCGTTGGAGTTTGAGTATCATTCAACTGCCGAAACAATTGCAACATGTCTTCGAAAAAAGCTGCTTCGGCACCACTGGTTCCTTTATGTGTGGCCAGCCACAGCATTTTAAACGGGTTGGTTTGTGCCAACTGGCCGCCAATATTCTGGTCGGGAAATTCCTTGCCGGCATTGTCGATATAATCCAGAATACGAATAGCAGCTAAATCCTGCCAGGAAAGTTTTTCAGCAAGTTCTTCATCGGCTGATGTACCCAGATAATAACTCTCGGCAGCCGGACTGCGTTTTAAAACCGGCAAAACCCAATTACGTAAAGCAGCATGAATTTCAACTACGTTGTTTGCACTTCGGACAATTTTTTCAAGCACCGGATTCTCGGCAAGTAATTTTTGCAGAATTTTACGTGCGCGTACGGAGATTCCAACCTTGTCCCAAAAAGCAATTGAATCCATGGCGAAAATTTTTTAATAAAGCTGTCGGATCAATTAAGTTACGAAAAATCGGCCTGAAATCAAAGAAATGACGATTGTAGATACGAGCGCCCGTGTGAAACTTTCACATTGAAAATCAAAATATTATGCCGTTGCGAACGCAATTTGTTGAATTCGATTATCTTTGTGCCGATTTTTTAGAAAATAACAGAGAATTCCCGCAAGGGAAGGAACACCTAATAGTTTGAAATAATGGCACATAAAGCAGGTTTTGTGAACATTGTTGGCAACCCGAATGTGGGAAAATCAACAATAATGAATGCACTGGTAGGCGAAAAACTGTCTATCATCACCCAAAAGATGCAAACCACACGCCACCGCATTAAAGGCATTGTAAGTGGCGACGATTTCCAGATTGTTTATTCCGATACTCCCGGTATTCTGAAGCCCAGTTACAAGCTTCAGGAATCGATGATGAAGTTTGTTGATACAGCTTTGATCGATGCCGATGTGATACTTTTTGTTACCGATGTAAAAGAAAAAGTAGACAAAAATCCGGAGTACATCGAGAAAGTTCGAAAATCGAATATGCCGGTTATCGTGTTGCTCAAT
>DASQBW010000851.1:0-1613 GCA_035635015.1 Draconibacterium sp.
AAAAAGGAAAACAGGGAGCCCGCGCACGAGTCAGAAATTGAGAATGTTACCAATGATAATGACGCTACAATTGGAATGCTGGCAATTGATAAAGATGGTCGTATTTCAGGTGCTTGCAGTAGTAGTGGAATGGGCTATGAAATGCCTGGCAGGGTAGGAGACTCAGCAATAATTGGGGCCGGCTTGTTTATTGATGGAGCGGTGGGAGGAGCAACAGCAACAGGAAAGGGCGAGTTTGTGATGAAAACACTCGGTTCATTTTTGGTTGTTGAGTTCATGCGAAACGGTCTGTCTCCATCCAAAGCGTGCGAAGAAGCCGTGAGAAGAATTGCAAGAAAAATACCGGATTATCAAAGCTACCAAACTGGATATATTGCGTTAAATGCAAAAGGCGAATACGGTTCGTTCTCTATTCAACCCGGTTTTACCTATGCAATAAAAACTACAAATAAAACTGAAATGGTTAAAGCAGAATCATGGTTGAAGAAGTTGTAAAAGTGAACAGCCGCTTAAAACTTCGATTTAATATGCTGCCTTTTAATTTAATAATAGTCTTGATATTCGAAATTCTTTGGCAGTTTCTGATGCTATAAGATATCAACGCATCATTGAGTTTTAAACTTTATACTTCAATAAATTGTTAACAGATGTTAAAAAGAAAGTGCCTTTTCAACATTGTGCCTGGTATCACTTAACTATAAATTTATATCCTTTAACTTTGATTCTGAATTAAACTGACTAAAAGAGCTACAATTGAGTTAATTACAATACTGCTCTATTGACCGTTAAATAAATTATGATTTTTTATTCTTCGTTTGAAAATATATACCTCATTTTACCTATAATTGGCTTTATTATAGGACTATTTGGGACCATGCTTGGCGGAGGTGGAGGATTCTTTTTTTTGCCCGTGCTTACCTTACTGTTGGGAGTTCCGGCGCATACGGCTGTAACCACTTCGCTGGCAGCTACATTGCCAATAGGTTTGGTTGGCTCATGGGGACATTACCGAAAGGGAAATATGGATGTAAAAACCGGATCGGTGTTTTGCTTGGCTGGCATAATTGGGGCTGTTCTTGGTGCACGTTTAACAAATTTAATTTCGGAATCACAACTAAAATTGTTTTTTGGGATATATTCAATTTTAATTGCCATTAATATGCTGGTAAACAGTATCCGTAAAAACAGAAATGAAAAAGTGGCAGCCAAAGAAACAACCAATAATACCTTACGAATTGCAAAGGGATCGTTCTTTGGTTTATCGGCAGGTGCGATAGCAGGTATATTTGGAACAAGCGGAACTGCGCCAATTATTGCCGGATTATTTTCAATGCACTTACCCGTAAAACTTGTGGTCGGTACTTCGTTATTGGTTGTGCTGGTTAATACCTTTTTTGCCTTTGGTACGCATTTTTTAGTTGGAAGTGTTGATTTGACACTTATTACATTTCTAACTGCGGGATCGGTTATTGGAGCATTTTTAGGGCCACGGCTTTTTTCAAGGGCAAAAATTGGAAAGTCGGAAAAGAAAGTTCAGTATGTTTATGCGGCGGTTGTAGCAGCTATCGGAATTTTAATGATCGTAAACAAATAGCATGATATTAACCATATAC
>DASQBW010000852.1:0-2135 GCA_035635015.1 Draconibacterium sp.
ACCATAAATATAGGTAAGAGCAACCTCACCTCTTTTATTACTTGGAATATCAACACCTACTATACGTGCCATAAAATTCTTCTTTTAAAAGATTAATTACCCCTGACGTTGTTTAAACTTAGGGTTCTTTTTATTAATCACATACAAACGTCCTTTCCTGCGAATGATTTTGCAGTCTTCTGAACGTTTTTTAACTGAAACACGAGTTTTCATCTTAATTATTTTTTAAATTTTTTTGTATTGATGTCCGACATTCGTCGGGACTCGTTTCATATACAATCTTTAGTTTTTATACCTAAACGTAATTCTACCTTTAGTTAAATCGTAAGGAGACATCTCAATTTTTACCTTATCCCCTGGCAAAATTTTAATATAATGCATTCGCATTTTCCCGGAGATATGTCCTGTAATAACGTGACCGTTTTCCAGTTCTACCCGAAACATTGCGTTTGATAATGCTTCTATAATTGTTCCATCTTGTTCTATGGATGGTTGTTTTGCCATAAAAAATCCTTTTTAAATTTTTGAATAAGTTATAATTAATAATCTCTTTACAAATTGACCTACATTCCTCCTAAACCCGGACGTCCTTTAATTCGGCCTGATTGCATCAAACCGTCGTAATGGCGCATTAACAGGTGACTTTCAATCTGCTGTAATGTATCTAACACAACACCAACAAGAATTAGCAGCGATGTACCACCGAAAAACAGGGCAAACGACTGGCTGATTCCCATCATCATAGCAAACGCCGGCATAATTGTTACCAGTCCTAAGAAAATAGAACCAGGTAAAGTTATACGCGACATAACAGTATCAAGAAATTCAACGGTCTTTTTTCCTGGCTTAACACCCGGAATAAATCCTCCGTTTTTCTTCATATCTTCTGCCATTTGGGTTGGATTAATAGTAATAGCGGTGTAAAAATACGTAAAAGCTACCACTAATAAAAATTGTGTTAAATTGTACCAAAAGCCTGTCATGTTTGATAAAGCAGCCGCAACACCACGCAGATTTTCAGAATTAGCAACACCTACAATAGTAATAGGCACCATCATTATTGCTTGCGCAAAAATAATAGGCATTACCCCTGCAGCATTAACCTTTAGAGGAATGTACTGGCGCACTCCGCCATATTGTTTGTTACCTACAATTCGTTTCGCATATTGTACCGGAATCCTGCGGGTTCCCTGTACCAAGGCAATTGATGCCATAAATACGATAAATAGGATAACAAATTCAACAAGGAACATTACCAAACCTCCGCCTTCAACACGTGCTCCAAATTCCTGGGCAACGGCTAATGGCAGACGAGCAATAATACCAATCATAATAATCAGTGAAATACCATTACCAATTCCTTTATCGGTAATACGTTCACCTAACCATAATACAAACATTGATCCCGCTGTCAGAATCACAATTGAAGGGGCATTAAACCAAATCCCTTTCATTGCAAAAGCCGCATCCGGTAACTGCATGTGCAGATTGGTAAGATATGCTGATGCCTGAGGAATCAGAATTAGCACTGTTAAATAACGTGTAATCTGATTGATTTTCCTTCTTCCTGACTCTCCCTCTTTCTGCAACCTCTGGAAATAGGGAACTGCGATACCCATTAACTGGATAACGATTGAGGCAGAAATATACGGCATGATTCCTAAAGCAAAGATGGAAGCCTGTGCAAATGCACCACCCGAAAACATGTTAATCAATCCCAGCAATCCATCTGAAGTCTGGTCTTGCAGGTTTTGTAACTGAGCCGGATCGATTCCCGGAAGCGAAACAAACGAGCCTAACCTGTATATTAACAGGAAAAACAGTGTTGTTCCAATTCTGAACCTAAGATCTTCAATCTTATAAATATTCTTTAGGGTATCTATAAATCGTTTCATTACGGTTTAAAGTATTTCGGTTGTTCCTTCTAATTTTTCTATTGCTTCTTTCGCGCTTTTTGAAAATGCATCGGCTTTAACTTCTAATTTTTTAGTTAAAGTACCTCCGCCAAGAATTTTAATCTTATCATTTTTCGACGCGATACCTGCTTGTACCAAGGATTCTTTGTCAATAACAGTCAGGTTCTTTTTGGCAGCCAGGTTTTCTAATACATCAAGGTTGATTGCTTTGAATTCAAC
>DASQBW010000853.1:0-2104 GCA_035635015.1 Draconibacterium sp.
GAGACAGATCAAAGATTCAGATATTAAATCCCAACGCTCATCCCTCAATCTTTCCGATTTGTCGGAACAGGCTCCACGGGGGAAGTTCTGTGAGCTGATACCCTTGGGAAAGAAAAGGGTGTGTGAGGGCAAACATATATACATGTTAAATATTAAACGCATCAGCAGTATTTGGCATTTATAAAAAATGAACGAGGTCTTAGTCGCGAAACTGTTCGTAACTACCTACAGGGATTACGGTTTATGTATCGAAGCGTTTATAAACGTATCGATATTATTCAAGACATTCCCTATCCCAAAAGCACAAAAAAACTACCCGTTATCTTAACCAGTAAAGAACTTCTGCTTCTTTTTAATTCCACCAAGTCGCTTAAACATCGTATGGTTTTAAAAATCGCCTATTCTGGCGGTTTAAGACGTAGCGAAATTGGCAAGCTAAAACTTACCGATATCGACACGAAAAACTATCGTTTACGTATTGAGAACAGTAAAGGAAATAAAGACCGTTATACCCTGTTGGCTAAATCTCTGGTGCCCGAGTTAAAAGAATATTTTTTAAAATATCGCCCCGAAAAATATCTTTTTAACGGTTCCCGTAAAGGTTTTCCATATAGTGATGAAGGAATGCGCTGGGCTTTTTCCCATGCCCTTGAAAAATCAGGTATAACCAAACATGTTAGTTTACATTCACTGCGGCATGCCTTTGCTTCTCATTTACTGGCAATGGGAACTGATATTTTCCAGATCCACAAACTCATGGGACACGATGATATCAGAACAACCATGATATATCTTCAGATTAACCAGGGGAACTCAGCAAAAGAGTTAGTAAGTCCTCTTGATATTATTTGTTAATGAGTTATCAAAAGTCTCTGTACGAGGTTGGGGATATCATTGGTGAGAATAAAGAACAGCTGTTTCAAAACCGGCATTTCGATCCCCAACAAAAAAAAGTATTGACCAGCCTGGCTAATTGCAGAACAATGGCATTAGGTTACCATAGGGATCAATGCGACAATAACGCATGTAAACACGAGCATTACTCATATAATAGCTGTAGAGACAGGCATTGCCCTAAATGTAATGGGTTAAAACGTTGGAAATGGGTTTTAGACAGGACAGAAAACCTTTTGCCGGTAAAATATTTCCATACAGTATTTACCGTACCTCACGAGGTAAACTACCTGTTTAAATCACACCCGGTTGAAATGAACAACCTGCTTTTTCACTGTGCATGGCAAACCATAGATGAGTTTTGCAGCCGATCCTAAATACCTCGGTGCAAAAACGGGCATGACGGCTATATTACATACCTGGGGACAAAACCTGTTTTTTCACCCTCATATACACTGTATTATTCCTGCCGGTGGAATAACAAAGGGTAATAAATGGAAAGAAACGCGCAGTAAAGGAAAGTATCTTTTCCCGGTAAAAGCTTTAAGCAAAGTTTTCAGAGGAAAATTTACCGATGGTTTAATTAATCTTCACAACAAGGGGATTATCAAAATGGAAATACCTTTTGACCCCGATAGGAAATACCTACATCCGCTTTACAATAAAAAATGGGTGGTATATGCAAAACAACCCATGGCCGGACCAAAACAGGTCGTGCTGTATATAGGTAAATACTCACACAGGGTAGCCATCTCTAATCATCGGATTAAACATGTAGATGACCAACAGGTTACTTTCTCGTGGCTTAACTACAGAACCTCAAAAATTGGGCTTATGAAACTCACTATTGAGGAATTTCTCTGGCGTTTTGCCCAGCATATATTACCCTTTGGTTTTATGAAAATCAGGCACTTCGGTATCTTTAGTGCTAGTCTCCAAAATAAAGTTCTGGAAGTTCTGGAACAAGTATTTGATACAGAACCCTCAAAAAACATTAAAACTCTTGACTGGAGAAAAATGTTTGAAATGCTTTTTGGTCATGAACCCGACTTATGCCCTAAATGCAAAAAAGGGAAAATGATACGCAAAGAATCATTTCTGCCTCCTAAAAGAGGTAGTCCTGCAATAATAATGGCTCCAAACTTCGATTTCTCCAAACAATAAAACCAATACATATACTGCTATTAACGGTAATAGGAATGGTATATCC
>DASQBW010000854.1:0-1514 GCA_035635015.1 Draconibacterium sp.
TCAATAAAGTTTATTAGCTCAATTCGAGCTTTAATATATTCATCTTCTGAAACCTTAAGTTTTGGAAATTTCTTTTTGTAATTCGCATCGTTTGACATTGAATGCTTTTTTACAGCTATTGAAGCCGAATTAACACTATTAGTTAAACGGGATATTTTTTTATACCTGTTTGATATGTAGCCAAGTTCACTCATTTTAATTATACTTATAATTTTCAAACGCTTCTTTATCATCTTGTTCCAAATCGACTAATGAAGTCTGATGTGCAAAAGACCTTATTAAAGTATCAACAATCTTCAAGGTTACTGGTAATGAGCTAGATTTATCTGGGGCAGAAAAAGCCAACATCGATTGATGAAAAATGTCTTCCAACACTTTCTTAAAATCGGTGTCTCCATATCTTTGCAATATGTGAAGCGGATTAGAAGAACCTGCAATATGAAAGGGATAACCGGTATTAAACAGAAAGGCTTCTTTACTATTTAATGCTTTATATTTACCAGCTGCCACATTACTGTATTTCGAGTAACCATTTGTAGTCCTTACTGTTCTTATTGGAAACAAAGACTGTTTAGAAACATCAATCACCCCTTTTTTTATAGTTCTGCTATCCAGAATACCCTTTGTGGCAAGTTGTTCAATTACAATTTCCAAAGCTTTTTCTTCTTCCCCAAAACTTCTGCCGTCTCTTAAAATTACGATACCATTAGGATTCTTTGCGTGAAGTGGAATATGTCTATCCAGGTTTCTTAATAGAACTTTACGTATTGTAGAAGCACCAATTTTTTCATTTCTATATGTACCTGTCTGTCTGGGAACATTTTCATAATCAAATACTATATGTTCGCCTTTTTTATATAAGAAACAAAATCCCGCATAATAATCATGAGCATCAATACCGATATAAATGTCGTAATTAAGTCCTTTCGATAAAGCATAAGGCCATTTACTATTTAGGATTAGGAATTTATATAGTAAATTATTGATATAAGAGCTAAATATTCTTTGTTTCTTATAATCTACATTGTAAATGATGTTGCTATTGTTATCAACGGATGAGTAAAGAAAGCTTTGCAGCTTTGCAGCACTAACACACTGAAAGCGCAATTTTGGGTAATATTCTTTCTTAACACAATCGTGTAGGTTTTTTAAGACGCTGCCACGTTCGATAATGTGGTCCGGTAATATTAATATGGCACCACCATCTTCAATGTTGTCATCATCAATAGCTTTACTAATATTTTTATAAATCGAATAGGCACAGTTTTTATCGGTGTCATTAAAAGGCACTAATTGAAAACTATCGAACTGAGGTGCTAGATCTTTTAATGATTCCAGCAAGTATTCCCTAAAGCTTTTAGCAAAATGCATTGACAAGGATTTGGGATAGAATATATATTGCTTTTGGAAGGGACGCGATTGAATTATTCCATTTTCATACAGTAACCGCTTTCTTAGTTTTGGATAGTCTCCTAAATCAGATGAGTTGGAATGATGCAAATTAGAGGGATTTA
>DASQBW010000855.1:0-2033 GCA_035635015.1 Draconibacterium sp.
GTACAAAGCAACAACCGCAGCTGGTGGTTCGATTACAACGGCGGTGCTATCGAACTTAATGCGCAAAACGAGAAAAGCCCGTTTACCCCCATGCCTGCGGAAATACGAAAAGCCTCGCCCATGTCGTTGTGGAATGTGGCACTGGAAATACACACCGGACGAATTTTTGAACACCTGGTAGGTAGCTTTTATATTCTGTTTGTACCGCTGGCAGGCATTTGTTTCATGCTGGTAATCATCAGCGGATTTTTCCTTTGGTGGATGGTATTCCGGAAAAAGAAGGGTAATAAGGACAAACAAAAGTAATTCGGTAACAGAAAATTGGAAACGATGATTACAAGAAGCTTTAAAACAGAAATCCCGGCAACAAACCCGCATAAAGTTGATGTTCGTCAATTATACAACCCTGAATCAGCGCTGGTAATGCACATTACTTTGCAGCCGGGTGAAACGCTGCTGCCACACAAAACGCCGGTTGATGTTATTTTTTACGCGCTGGAAGGAACGCCAACCGTGCACATTGGCGACGAATCAAAAAAATTTGAAAGAGATACCCTGATCGAAAGTCCGGCTAAGATCAAGCATTATTTGAGTAATGAGCGAGATGTGCCAGCGCGAATTCTGGTGATTAAAGTACCGCGTCCGAAAGCACAATCGCAACTTTTGTAATGCCATTTAACGGAAATCAAATGCCCGAACATTAAAAAGTTTACTTTTTGCTTCGGGCTTTTATTTTCAGAAAAAAGCTTACTTTAAGCCTATATCAGATTTTAAAACATTAACAGAAATCTCATGTCGGAATTTACCAATACAAAAGAAAAACGCATTGCAAAACTGAAAGCCTTATCAAATTTAATTCTTGAAACAGGGAATGCGCACTCCTTTGTTATCGCGAATAAAACCTTTATTCCAAGCGTAATTCCTACCGATTTTATTACCCTGTTTGATGAGTTGATACAAGAAGGCTACAAACCTGAAAGTTTAAAAGTTCTTTCCAATAAAATTCTGAATATCTTTCATGTCGCCATTCGGGATTATGAGCGGATTGTGCCAAAACCTGAATCGTTTCTGGGAGTGCTGGAGCAAAACAACAGCAAAATGGAAGAGCTACTTAACGAGATAAGACCTGTTTTTAAGGCATTTGCAAAAGATACTGCCAACACAATCTACGGAGAAAAGCTGATCCAAATGTTTTCCCGTCTTGAAATATTTGCAAAGCATTACACCATAAAGGAAAATGTGCTTTTTCCTGTAATAGAAGAAACCTGGCCCGATTACCGCTGTCTGCAAATAATGTGGTCATTTCACGACGACATTCGACGGAATATAAAAACGGTACTTACTCAATTGAACGAAGGAAGCATCGAACCCAAAATATTCAACAAATGTGTTGGCGATATTTTCTTTAATATGCTGGCCATAAAATTTCGTGAAGAGCGAATTTTGTTTCCCTACATTCTAACAACAATTAGCGAAAGTCGGTTGGAAAGAATGAACCGTGAAGGATTTGAACTCGGATTCCCATACATTCAACCTCCGGAGGGTTTAACCAGGGAAGCTATTTCAGAATTCGACGGAGGCCTTGTAAACCTGGGAACCGGCAAAGTAAGTGTTGAGCAGATCAAACTCATTTTTAACCACCTGCCGGTTGATATTACTTTTGTTGACGAGAACGACAAAGTCGGCTATTTTTCCACTCCTCCAAAACGGATATTTCCTAGAACTACAGCAATTATAGGTCGCGAGGTAAGCAATTGTCACCCGCCCGAAAGTGTGCATGTGGTAGAAAAGATTGTTGAATCGTTTAGAAATGGAGAAAAAGATCAGGCTGATTTTTGGATCAAAATGAAAGGTGAATTTATTTTGATCCAGTATTTTGCCGTGCGCGACGAACAGGGAACTTACAAAGGTGTTATAGAAGTGTCGCAGGAAATTTCGGGAATAAAAGCACTGGCAGGCGAAAAACGTTTATTGGATTGGTAGATGCTGCCAAACGAGAACACAATATAAATAGCTCTCTCATTTTAGGCCTC
>DASQBW010000856.1:0-2773 GCA_035635015.1 Draconibacterium sp.
GGTAGAAAGTAAAACCATTACCGAGTTCATTACAGCCAACGGGAAAATTCAACCTGAAACGGAGGTACAAATTAGTCCGGATGTGGCCGGAGAGATTGTTGAATTGCATATTGAAGATGGCGATGCTGTTGAGAAAGGGCAATTACTTTGTGAAATAAAACCCGAGATGTACATTTCGGCGGTTAACCGTGCCGAAGCTGCGTTAAACTCATCGAAAGCGAGGTTGGCACAAGCCGAAGCACAGCAAATAGAAAGTGAACTCTCTTATAAACGTTCGAAACAGTTGTACGAGCAGGGAACAATTCCTGTGGCTGAGTTTGAATCGGCCGAAGCTGCGTACAAAGTTACACAGGCCGAAGTGCGTGCTGCTCAATATTCGGTGCTTAGTGCCCAGGCATCGCTCGACGAAGCTGAAGAACAACTGATAAAAACAAAAATATACGCTCCCATTTCGGGCACAATTTCGGCACTTAACGTGGAAAAAGGTGAACGCGTGGTAGGAACCAGTATGATGGTAGGCACTGAGATGATGACGGTTGCCAACCTAAACCGGATGGAGGTAGAGGTAGAAGTAAACGAAAACGATATTGTAAAAGTAATGAAAGGCGACACTGCCCTTGTGGAAGTGGATGCTTATCTAAACCGTAAATTTAAAGGTATTGTTACTGACATTGCCAATTCGGCCAGTGTTTCGGGCACCAGCTCCGACCAGGTGACCAATTTTGAGGTTAAGGTTTTTTTATTGCACGAGTCGTACGAGGACCTTATTGATGCAGCGAACGGCAATCTTTATCCATTCCGCCCGGGAATGTCTGCCACAGTTGATATCCTCACCGAAACACGTGAGAACGTAATTTCAATACCCATATCGGCTGTTACAACCCGTATAAAAAAAGAAGGCGGCGGCACAAGGGAAGTTGACGAAACAAACAGGAATAGAGCTGGTGATAATAACGCGATCCAAAACGACGAAAAACAGGAAGTCGTTTTTGTGCACAACAACGGCAGGGCCGTAAAAACTGAGGTAGAAACCGGAATTCAAGATAACAACAGTATTGAGATCCTGAAAGGATTAAAAGTTGGCGATGAAGTGATTACAGCTCCTTATACCATTATTAACCGAACACTAAAAGACAGCATGCTGGTTAAAAAAGTGGCGGAAGAGGAACTTTATTCATCGGATGAATAAATCATATATCGCAATTATTCAATAAAAACGGAGACAGCCGAAATGCCTGTCTCCGTTTTTTTTAGCCTCTTTTGCACTTTGTCCGTTACATCTTGCATCTCATCATAATAAATTTTTATATTAAAAAACCTCTTGCTTACTTTAAATAGAACTTTTAATCAACTCCTTATGAAACGATATTGCTTAATCCTTCTCTCTGCCTTTGTGGTTCTTTCAACTTCTGTAGTCGCCCAACATGATTTGAGTGAAAAAGAGGTAAAAAATATTGTAGAGCAGTACTTTATCATAAAAGATATTCCTACCCGGTATTATTCCAATATCCTAATTCGTATGGATGGAAAAATCACACCGGAAGATTCACTTTTTGTAAACCGCTTAATTAGTAAGCTGGATGAACTCATCGGTAAATGGGAAGTATCTCTAATCCGGGAAGGAACAAGTAATCTCATTTTATCGGTTAATCAACCACAAACCGAAAGTTATCCGCAGGAGCGTTTGGGAAACAGACGTCAGCAAGAAATTATACTAAGGAGGGAGCCAATAAATATACCTGAAGGCACACCACAAACAGAGCGGAATAAAATCCTGTATTTTAAAGTGATGAAAAGCCTGGTTAAGTTTTCTAAGGCTAAAGAGCTTAGCGCAATAACTCCTCAAACTGTTTTTGTTCTCGATAAGCCGGAAGAAGTTGCAATTAACAATCCCATTGATTTTCAAATAATTAAAGAAATCTATTCGAAAGAATACGACAATAAGTTAGATGGCTCCCCTAAAAATCCAGTTAAACCAATCTCAAGAAACCGGCAATTTCAAATTATTGCATCTATGCTCGCCACAATTGTATCAACACTATTTTTATTGTGGATGTTTCTTCTGGGTATATTTAAGAATCACAATTATATTTTTTCTGAATATTTAAAACAGGGGATGATTGTCCTGTTGGCCTCTACCATCGGGATTCTGATATCAATCTTTATCCCGGCGTTTTTTATGATAACATATATAGCCAATGATGTGATTCATACAATTGGGCCACTAATTGTGTTTGCGTTTGCAATGATAATTCTTGGAACAATTATTATTCTCATCTTATACTTTTTAGAGAAACTGATCTCAAAGAAGAATAAAACGCTTTTTTTACAAGTGACTTTCCCTTTTCTCACCACATTATTAGTTCCTTCTGTTCTGTTGTTTTCAATTATGGAATTCGTTACGTTAAAAACAAAGACAACAGTGCCAACAATCGACAGACAAAATTTGATGTTAGCAGTATTGTCGATTACGATGTCAGTTGCGATTTACAGGGCATTTTTTATTTTTTTCACAAAAAAATCAGAAAGTATTATCAACCAAAAAGATGTGGAACTCGCACGAATGAGCGAATTGCATCGCAAAGCCGAATTGCAATCGTTACGTGCCAAAATAAATCCGCATTTTTTGTACAATTCGCTGAATTCAATTGCCAGCCTGGCCTCCATCGACACAACAAAAACCGAACAAATGGCCTTGTCGCTTTCCGATTTTTTTAAATATTCAATCAATCGCGAGCAAAAACAAACAAATCCGCTTTCGGAAGAATTGAAA
>DASQBW010000857.1:0-2692 GCA_035635015.1 Draconibacterium sp.
CTGCAATTCTGCGGCTGGCAACTTTTCGTGTCGGACAGCCTCGCACAAAACGGCAATTCTCAAAGTTTTATTTTGGATAACTATACGCAATCACGGAAGAAGGAGTTTTTGAAGATGTGATAGTCGTGAAATTATAATAACCACGCGATGCAATCGCGCGGCAGCGGAGCACAAAACTGCAACTCCTATAGTTTTATTTCGGATAACTTTGCACAATCACGGCCAAAGGAATTTTAGAAGGAGTGATTGTTGTGAAATAATAATAACCACGCGATGCAATCGCGCGGCAGCGGGGGCGGGAGCGGAGAAGGAATTTTAAGTACAATCGCGCGGGAGCGGAGTAAGACAGCCCCGTGTAAAACTGCAAGTGCCAACATTTTATTTCGGATAACTTAACGCAATTACGGACAAAGAAATTTTAGAAGATGTGATTGTCGTGAAATAATAATAACCACGCGATGCAATCGCGCAGTAGCAGAGTGAGATATGAAGCTTGATCCAGTATCCGGTATCCAGAATCGAATATCCAATGACCAACACCTACTGCTCTGTAGCAACATCTTCCTCAACCACCTCTTTCTTTTCGGGGTGCCAGAAAATATCATCTTTCGATAATGGGCGCAGGTTAATCTTCCAATCAAAACCGGGCAGGGTTTTTTCGCTGGCACTGAGGTTTAAGATGGGTTTTAGCTGGCCTTCGGGTTGTGTTTGAAAAGCAATGGAGTGGATCTTTCCTTCTTTAAAACGAATTGAAATATTGCTGCTTTCGGCTCTGTTCAAACCAATAACTGCATTTTCGTCGCGGGCATAATACAGTGTTTGACCGTTTCCGTCGACATCAATGTTGCGTAGTTTGCCGTTAACAACAAAGCCAACCATATCTTTGCCTTTTATCTGGTCGAAACGTCCGGTATCCTGTTTCGAGATGATGAAACTGTTTTTTGTAAGGTGCATTTCATCGGGTGCGTTGGTGTGTTGAATCATTTCAATGTAATCGGCACTTAGCTGGTGTTGTTCGCTCCAAATTACCGGGTTGTTGTACAATTGTACCAACGAATCTTTAGTGAAGTACATCAGCGAGTCGCAAACGCCCTGTACATCCGTACGGAAGAAACGCACACCGTAATAAGCCATAATCAGGTTTTCGCCGTCTATTGTATCCGGAATGCTTTTTAAGGTATCGGCATGAAGAAAAAGGCTGTCGGTTTCGTTATAAGAAATAAATACTGCCGAATCGGTTGCCATGGCTGTTTCTTTCTCTTTGTTGTAAATAACCTTATTTCCCTGAATAATAGTACGGTTCTCAAAATCGTGGATGTTGACGTTGCCTTCAGCCGACCCATCGCCATTTTCCTGATTGTATTTAATCTGGTTGGCAACCAGCATTTGTGTTTCGTTGTATACCCGTGGCGATGCTTTTAAATCGGCTTCTCCGGTTTGGGTGTTGTACCAGCCATCTTCAGCATAAAGCGTATTTACCGAATCGTGTATGGTAGTAGGCCCTTTAAAATAAGTCACTTCAGTTTGTGTGTTGTAGCGCAGGTCTTCACTTTCAATGGTGTATTTGTCGCTAAATCCTACTACGCTGTCAGTGAAGTGTGCCATGTTGTCGTCGAGGTAATATTGCCCTACTTTGCTGGTTAGTGTGTTGGTGCTGTCTACAATTTTACCGGAACATTCGTAGTAGCCCACATTCAGTTCCATATCATAGTCAAGCGTGTCGGTATAGAGGGTAGCCTGTGTATTCACCAGTTTTACGTTAGTTATAGCCTGTGCAAAACTGCGATCGCCATCGTAAAATACTTTTCGGGCATAAAGGTGCAGTGTATCGCCCTGATTGATGTGTACGTTGCCGAAAGCATCGACGCGGCTAGTCCCCTGGTAATAATATGCGCTGTCGCAGTTAATCAGTATATTCTCGTGGCGCAAGATTACATCATTGAGCAGACGTTGGGCGTTAGCAATATTCTGTGATTGAGCCAGTGCTCCGGCCTGTAATATTTCAATCTCCTTTTTTTCCTGTGCATAACTTATGGTGCTTATCAGCAAAAGGGCTAATAAGGTTACTACCGGGGAAAAGGTGCGCAAGGTGGCGCTTTTATAAACACAATAAAAGGGCATTAAAGCAATTTGTCGATGATTTCGTCGATTGAGATATTCTCAGCTTCGGCTTTGTAATTTTTAATAATTCGATGCCTTAATATTGAAGGAGCAACTGCTTTTACATCTTCAATATCAGGAGAGTATTTACCATGCAAAGCGGCATGTGTTTTTGCTCCAATCACCAGGTATTGCGATGCACGCGGACCGGCGCCCCATTTCAGGTATTGGTTCGAAATGTCTGCAGCATTTTCATTTTCAGGACGGGTTTTGGCTGCCAGCGTAACGGCATAACGCAGTACGTTATCGTTTACCGGAATTTTGCGGATCAAATCCTGGTAGTAAAGTATTTCTTTTCCTGAGATTACCGTTTTTAAATCGGTATTTTGCAGAGTTGTTGTATTTTTTACGATTGTAATTTCATCTTCCAGCTTTGGATAGTCGAGCCAAACCGAAAACATAAAACGGTCGAGCTGAGCTTCGGGTAGCGGATAGGTTCCTTCCTGCTCAATAGGGTTTTGTGTTGCCAGCACAAAAAATGGCTTATCAAGCTCAAAATGCTGACCGGAAGCGGTTACCGATTGTTCCTGCA
>DASQBW010000858.1:0-1570 GCA_035635015.1 Draconibacterium sp.
CGTCGTTAAGTCTGCTTGCCGGTTTCTTAATTGCATATCCCGATCTATTCGTGATTGAATACCTGAACAGAGTCGCGCCATGGGGAAAGAATATATTTAAACGGATTCCATTGCAGTTGATACTGTCGTTATGTACCTCGGCGGTTGTAGCAATATCGGTGACTTTGTTTGCACACTGGATTAAGCCTTACACTGATCATGCAATTGTAAGTATTGTTTTTACTAATATACTGATCTACGCCGTGGTCAATATTGTTGTTATGGCAATTTTTGAAGGATGGATACTATATATTGAACGAACGAAGGCAAAACAAATGGCAGACAACCTGCAGACCGAGCTTTCCCAGATTAAATTCGAAGTGTTGAAAAGCCAGATTAATCCACATTTTATGTTTAACAGTCTGAATGTACTATCAGGATTAATGAACAGGGATGTGACAAAAGCACAGCAATTTATTGATGAATTCTCTATGATTTATCGTTATGTACTGGAGACTATTGAACAGCCAGTTGCTACATTAGGGAAAGAACTCGAGTTTATGCGATCTTATCTTTTTTTACAACAAATCAGGTATGGAGAGAATTTAACCTATTCTGTAGATATAAGTGCCGGACTTATGGAATTGTTTCTTCCACCCCTTTCGCTACAGGTTGTTTTGGAAAATGCCATGAAACATAACATTATTAATGAATCAAAACCGCTACATATTGAAATAACAGATGATGCCTTAACCTTGATTGTAAAAAATAATTTGCAACCAAAGATTTCGAAAGGTGTTTCAACCGGACTGGGTTTAAAAAATCTGGTAAAACGGTATGCCTTAATCAGTAATCTTGAACCTGAATTTAAATTGGATAGTAACCACTATATTGCCAGACTACCATTAATAAAAACTGAACTCCATGAAGGTACTTATCATTGAAGATGAACATTTCGCAGCCGAAAAACTGGAACAAATGGTATTGGAAATTAATCCATCCATAAGTGTTGCTGCAAAAACAGGTTCTATAAAAGAGTCCGTCAAATGGTTAATGAATAATTCTGTTGATCTCATTTTTCTGGACATCCAGCTATCCGATGGTATCAGCTTCAGTATATTTGAGCAGGTAATGATAAATACGCCGGTTATTTTTACAACGGCTTATGATCAGTATGCCATTAAAGCATTTCAACTCAACAGTATTGCTTACCTTCTAAAACCGATAAGGAGAATTGAATTAGAGGAGAGTCTGCAAAAATATCAAACACTGAAATCTGCTTTCTCCATCGATTTTGAAACGTTGCTGGCAAATATTCAAGGCAGGGAGCCAGATTACAAAAAGCGGTTTCTTATCCAGCTTGGTGAAAAAATACGGAAAGTTGAAATAGGAGAGATTGCCTATTTTTTTGTGCTTGAGAAAGCGGTTTATCTGAGAACTTTTCAGGGTAAATCGTATCCTGTGGATTATACATTGGATAAACTGGAAAGTCTTATTAATCCTGAGAAATTCTTCAGAATTAACCGAAAGTATATTGTCAGTATAGATTCGATAAATAATATGGTAGCTTATTCCAGATCGCGTGTTAAAC
>DASQBW010000859.1:0-7424 GCA_035635015.1 Draconibacterium sp.
TAATAAAAATAAAAGTAGAAATAGTTATTGTTAAATTTCGTCGTCATTTCTTTAATTTCTGTCAACAAATATAGAGATATATTTTTTAAATGAAACTTTTATCATTTTTTTGCAGCACTTTCCACGGTGAATATTCAAAAATTAGTTTTTAATTAACTTCTTAGTAAGTACGGTTTGGCCGTTCTGACTCACTTTTATCAGGAACATGCCTGATCTATACCCTGAAAGATTAATTTCTTCGGAATATTCACCTATTACGCCCATCACTTCAGTGGCATATATTTTTTGACCCAATGCGTTATACAATTCAACTTGTATTTGCGACTCATGTTGAACATTAGAAATCTGTACAGTGACATTATTACTAAATGGATTGGGATATACATTGATCTCCCCAGGTGACAATAAAGTTAAATCTGATGAAACGGGTGTCTGTATTTTCAAGTTGTCGATAGCCCAGCCCCAGCCTGCGGCGTACGGATCAGAATATATGCGGAATCGCACCAAAACAGTATCTCCGGCTACAAAAAAGTCATTGTCAGTAAACGTAATTGCTCTGTGAACAAACCACTCTGAAGTTCCCTCTGTTTCAGAATCCTGCTCATCTTTAGGTATCCCGCCATTGTAATTGGTTAACCATGTAGGCTGGTCGGAAGAGTCATAACCATCTGCAAGAGGCTGCCATGTGGTTCCCAAATCTTTACTGCCTTCAACAATAACATAGTCGTAAAAGTCACTCTCTCCATAAATGGAGTTCGCTGCACCGGGTTCAACCAATACAACCTCATCAAAAGTCATTGATCCGCCATCTTTTAAAATTATTGGCTTTTTTAGGAACGTAGAAAAGTCGAGTTCTGCATTATCAATTTTCGGCGCCAGATAAGGATGAAGACTATGTAAAGCTCCGTTGGCAAATCCTGAGGCCGTATAAACATCAAAATCGTACAGAATAAAATCAGGTGTTTCCTGGTCAAAATTATTACGGTAACTACTTACCGGCTCAAATATCTCCTCTATTCTAAATGAAAAAAGGTCATTTCCTTCTGGCAATCTTGTACTATTTTGGTTTTTTGATCCATCAACGGCAAAAATTGCATAAGTGATCTCATCTCCATCTTTAAGGGTATTTACCTGGAACGGGAAATTACCACTGTAATGATTACCATAATCCCAGCTTAGCGGGAAAGCTGTCTGTTCGTTACCGTTAACAAAATAATTGACGTAAACAGTGTCAATCCCCAGGTTGTCATCAACAATTGCTACAACCTGTTGCTGATCTTCTGTTAAGATGAAATACGGAATTTCTTCGTGTGAAATTACCGGGTTTTCATTGTCTTCACCAATATGAATACTATAATATTCTTTAGGGGCAAGCGCGGGAGCTGTGCGCTTTCTATCCATGGTATCCTGAACCTCGATATAATATGAAATATTTTTAGCGGTATCTTCAGGAATATAAATTGCAGAATACATACCGTCTCCCAGCACATCAGCCAACACAATGGTATCCGAATGCGATTCAAAATCATCTAGCGAATAGATCACTCTGGGGGAACCTGCTTTCACGTCATAATCGCTTTCAAACCAACCATTAAAAACCAATGGTTTTAATTCTTCAGTATCCTTCACCTGATCGAACCGGATAAAAATATTACTCCAACCGATGTCATCCATAATACCCAGTGTTAAAGGGCCCGGATCGTGAATGGCTTCGCCCAGACCAATCGCATGTGTCATTAACGAATTTATAGTGCCATTGGGATAAGTGATATCTCTTAAATGATATATACTCGATCCATCGTCGAAAGGAAGTGGTGCATAAAGTCTTGGCTTATTCCCGTCGTTTCGTTTCATTGCAATTGGACTTGTTGCATATAATTTTCTCGATTGCAAAGCATCTTTCAACTCCGTGCTTAGGTTTGCATAATGTGCTGTATCTAAAAGCTGAATTGTAGCTGTCGCCTCTCTTCCTACCAACACGTCAAATGAGGTTGCATCTCCAAAATTATAATAGCCATAGGCACCTAAACCATCATCTTCGTCAACAAAGAAAAACCCTGTAAAACCGAGGCCGTGCGCAATCTCGTGTAGTACCACTGTAATAAAGTCATGTTTGTCGTCAAGGGTTTCCAAATCATTACCAAAGTACCAGTTAATCTTACTGCTAAAATTGGCAATCATATCGTATCTGCTTTCGCCATTTAATTCCCTGTTGGCAATTTTCTCAGCAATGGCAACCGGATAGTAGCGATCTTTGTAAGGTGCGTCCTTAAAATTCTTATAATATGTTTCAGGTCCGCAACTACCCAACACGTCTGTAGCCAACTTATCACTCCAGGTAGCTTTCATTCTGATTGGTATTTCCGATTTTACCATTGTTTCCCAAATATCAACTGCATGTTGGAAGGCTGCCTTAGCTTCCGGGGTAAATCCAAAATAATCGA
The DNA here is from genome assembly GCA_035635015.1 of Draconibacterium sp. Taxonomy (GTDB): domain Bacteria; phylum Bacteroidota; class Bacteroidia; order Bacteroidales; family Prolixibacteraceae; genus Draconibacterium. The sequence goes on from DASQBW010000859.1 coordinate 2,445, forward strand.
CCTCGATACTGCACTTAGGTTGTTCGCCTGATTTTAACAAGAAATCTTTGGGAGGAGGGATCCTCGCCTTCTCAACCTTACCAGAACTATAACATACAGGATTTGGTATTTTTACACTTTCTTTGAATTCTTTGATTTGTGCGTTAGAGGATAACACCACAAGTATCAACAGGCATAACAATGTATAAAACTTGCTCATTTTTAATCTTTAAGAAAAATAACCCATTTCAGGAAACAAATGTTTACAATTTACAGAACACTAACAACAAAAAAATGAAGTAAGAGTCTAAAAATGCAAAAATGCCGGAATAAATAATTCCGGCATTTACCTAATTTAAGGTTGTAATACCAATCATCTAATATTCTAACCTTTGCGCTTTTTTCTGATTTAACAATTTGTACAATACAACTAGTGAGGTTACAAGTCCTGCAAATGCAGCAATAAATGCTACTAATAATAAAGTTTCCATAGTTCTAATTTTTTATGATTTTTTGTGTTATAGTATTAAATTCTCGATCTGAAATATTTGCCAAATAAACTCCCGGAGCAACATTGGGAAGATCAACCTGTATTCTGCTTGAAAAAGAAGCATCGTAAAGCGTTTCCTTATAAACTGTTTTTCCATACAAGTCGGTAATTGTTACTTCTATATCATTTACAGCATCCGATTGAAAACCATCAATGTAAATACTGTTTTTAAATGGATTTGGATAAATAGTCACATCATTCTCAGCCAACGATTCATCAACTGCAGTTGTAACCTCCTGTATCGAAAGGTTATCAATCGCCCATCCCCAACCAGTTACTGCTTTGTCAGATGCTAAGCGGAAACGGAAAATAACAGTATCTCCTGCCTCAAAACCGGTATTATCGGTTAAGTTAATTGTTTGTTTCAGGAACATATTTTCCGCTCCGGAAGCTTCCGACACAGCACTTTTTAATGCGCCTGTGAATTGAGAACTCCACAAATCATCAACACTGGAATCGTAACCGTCGGTAATGGGCAACCAACTTTTTCCGTTGTTTTTACTGCCCTCAACAATTACAAAATCCCAGAATTGATCTTCGGTATAGACTGTACCTTCTTCGCCCGGTTCAACTAAAACTACTTCTTCAAAACTCATTAGACCATTTTCTTTAAGAACAATCGGATATTTCAACTGGGCTAAAAGGTTGTATTTATCTTGATCTGAACTTGATTCAGGATACGGACTAACGGTGTGCAAATTACCACTAGCAAAACCAGATGGACGGGTTACCTCAAAATCTGAAACTTCAAAATCACTGTTTGGCGAATCAAAATCATTGTAATAGCCGGCTAACGGCTCCAGTGTTTCAAATACTGATACAGCATAATAGCCACTGCTCGGTAAACGTCGTTTATTTCCTCGGGCCGTATTATCTATAGCCACAACGCGGTATTCTACCAAATCATCACTTTTCAATTGTGCAGGCAATTCAAGCTTTCCTGAATAAAACTCTTCACTTACATTGGTTAACTCAAAAGCTTCCTGATCCTGACCATTAATTCTATATTCAATTTTTACAGTTTCAATACCAACATTGTCGCTGGCAAAGGCTGAAACATTTAAAACCGGATTTTCACTATTTAGCAGCTTCTCAGGATTGTGCTGCAATAAAGGCGGATAATAATCGGCACCGATACGGAAACTCAATTTCTGCTCAGGTGCTCTTCCCGGATAGCTAAAAGATACATTTGTAGCTGACGCTGCATGATAATAATATTGAACAGTGCCTTTGGCATAATTTAAAGGAAGATTTCCCTCGAATTGTTCAGTATTAGTATTGTATGCCAAACTTACAGTTTGCGAGGTTGCAAAATTATCGGTTGAGAAAGTAATTTTTACAGATGATTTATCAATATTCATCTCACCACCTACTTGTACTACTACCGGTAATTTTTCACAAGGCTCTTCAAAATCCTTTATCTCATAATCTTCAAAATTAACTGATTTCCAACCCATCAAGGCAAGAATATTCAGCGTTTTTTCTCCTGGCGAATGAATTGCTTCACCTTTAAAAATAAATGGCGACATTAAAGCATTTGCATCACCTGCGCTAAATTCATTTTCGGGATAATGGTAAATACTGGTTCCTACGTTCCAGTTTTTAGGTGCATAAACGTTTACCTGCTCCGATGTTCCCTGAGTCTTCAAAGATAGGCTTCCTGAAAGAAGTTGATCTTTAAGCGTTGTTGATGGACGGGTAAACAGATTCTCATCAGCTAACTGCTCGTTAAACTGGTTATAGACAAGAACATCGTATATACTAGGAGCTTTAGAACCGTTATCAAGCGTACCCAGATTGTCGACGATATCAAAAAATCCTACGAATCCCAGACCATGTATCAACTCATGCAATACAATTGTTACAAAATCGTACTCATCCGACGGACAATCGCCGTTAATACCAAAATACCAGTTGATTGAGCTGTTAAACGAACATTCGATATCAGCTTCTGATCCGTTCAAATTTGTTTCGGCAAGCTTTTCAGCTAATGCTACAGGATAGTATACATTACTTAAGCGTGCACCGTTAAAGTTGCGGTACATGCTTCCCGGCGCGCTGTTTGCCAGTACGTTGGTTCCCATCCCATTCCATGATGCCCGCACTTTTACTGGTACTGGCGAAGAAATTAAATTTTCGTAAATAGAAATCGCATATAAAAATGCAGGTTTCGCATTTTCAGGAAAGTTCATAAACTCCACCTGGAAATCGGAATTTAATACCGATCCGGATTTTAAGTTTGTTTCATGGGGTGCAATAAATGATTTCTTACTGTCTTCAGAAGCAATGTTAATCGGGGCATTGATCTTTGTGATCTTGTCCTGATCGGATTGCTCTGCCCTGGCATAAAAAGCGCCAACAAATACCAGGGCGATAATAATTAAATGTCTCATTACAATTTAAATTAGGGTTTGTAAAAATTGTCATGCCTAAATATCAATTCACGCAAAGGCTATTTTTGGCATGTTATAGGAATCGACATTGCAGTGTACCTGTTTCAATTGGGTTTGTTTGTTATTGAAACAGTGGGTTTGTATCTCCCGCCTTGCTTATTCCTAAGACTTTTTTCAGTAAACAAAGAACTTAATCTTCCTGGAAAACGACTTCTGTATTTCCTTTTAAAATTCTCTACAAAGAACCTGATTGTGAATAATCTGCACTAATTATTCTTGCTGAATTGTCTGACCATGATTGCTCAAAAAACAAGTAATTAAACCTGAGAATTGTTTGCAAATCCTTTGACCGGGATATGATATCAGAATGTTTTGCCGAGATGAACTGTGTACTTTGCTTAGCTGCGTTTTATACGAAAGCCCACAAAGCCTTCAGCCTTTAGTAATCAGCAATTAACAGTCGAAACCTTCCCCTTTACTTATTGTTTTTGTTTGAATCGTCGGTTCCTGATGTGATTTATGAGGTTTGTCAAGTAAATCATTGGGTTTGTTGAAACCTAAATCCTACACCAATAAGTTTCGCTTAATTGCGGTCAGTAAATAAATCTTTTTATTATACAGCGTCCTGAATAATTAAATGGTTTTGTCTCATTAATACTCCAATTAGGTTCTTCCTTTTTAATTATAAATAATGAAACATTCGTTTGATACCGGAAAAATCTTTCACTCAAACATTCTGATAAAAGGTTTTAAACTGCGTAAGTAACAATCCGTTTTTACACGCATCTTTTTAGCATAAAAACGGTGGGTTTGCTGTTTGCCTCCACATATTTATCACCTTTAAACAAAGGTTTTTAAACGCAAAAAATTCAACTTTTGATTTTAAAATTGATGATTGATGTTGTGTTGTAAATCAAAAGCGCCAATCAAAGAACGGTTCTATATTTATGGGTTTGTCGATGTAAATGTATAAATTAATTTAATTAAACCAAATTTTTTTTCATAAGTTTAGCGAAGTAACAAATTTACAGAGACAGAATTTTATGAACTTTTTATCAACAGTCTTACTCTCTATTGCATTGGCAATTAGCCTTCCTGCTAAAAAAAACGAGCCCAAACTTTATGACGAACTTTATCGGCCCCAATTCCATTTTACGCCGGCGAAGAACTGGCACAACGACCCGAACGGATTGGTTTTTTATGATAATGAATACCATATGTTTTACCAATATAACCCAAATGGGAAAGATTGGGGTTATATGCATTGGGGACATACTGTAAGTACCGACCTGCTGCACTGGGAACAACTTCCCATTGCGCTATACCCCGACGAGGGTTCAACGGACAAAGAAAGGTGCACAGCATTTTCCGGCTCTGCCATTGTAGATGAAAATAACCTGTTAAAAAAACAAACAGGAGACACCAAAACGCTCGTTGCTTTTTACACCAGCCAACATTGTGGGCAACGTATAGCCTACAGCACTGATAAAGGAAGAACATGGGAGAAATACGATGGGAATCCAATAATTCCCTTTGATGAAAAAGACGATGCCCGCGATCCAAAAGTAATATGGCACGAAGAAAGCGGCAAATGGGTTATGGCTCTGTACAGGCAACTAAACGACCAGGAAAATTCGAGAGGCGTTTCATTTTATACTTCAACCAACCTCAAAGATTGGAATTGGGAGAGTCATATAGCCGGCTTTTTTGAATGTCCAGATCTTGTTAAATTTCAGGTTTCCAACCGGCCAGATGAAACCAAATGGGTACTTTTTGATGGCGACGGAAGTTATTTAATGGGAAGTTTCGACGGAAAGACCTTTACCCCCGATTCAGGAAAAATCAAAAGCGACTGGGGAAAAAATTATTACGCTACACAAACCTGGAGTAATATACCGGAATCCGACGGCCGTATCATTCAAATTGCCTGGATGCGCGATGGCAAATTCCCGGAAATGCCTTTTAATGGTCAGATGTCGTTTCCTTGCGAATTAACGGTTACAAAATTCGATTTTGGCTACAAACTAATCCGAAAACCTGTTGCAGAAATATCAAAAC
>DASQBW010000860.1:0-6264 GCA_035635015.1 Draconibacterium sp.
CACGTGATTCGATTGCCGAATGAATTGCCGATTTTGCAGCATTAATTTGTTCATCGATCCGTGCCAGAATTTTTTGATATATGGCTTCTTTGAATGATTTCATAAATCGTCCAAAGATAAGCAGTAAAATCCTTTTGGTGGAATTATAATTGGTAGAACTATTTTGGAATTTTGATAAAAAATGTTGTTCCTTCTTCTTTGGAACTGGTTACCCCAACTTTTCCTTTAAGGTATTTTTCACCTATAAGTTTCATGCTGTAAGTGCCCAATCCCCTCCCTATTCCTTTGGTAGAATAAAAACGTTTAAAAATTTGATCGCTAACATTTTCGGGGATGTAACTCTTATTGTGGACTTCCAAAACAACACCATCTGTTTTTTCGTAACAACCGAGTGTTATAACATCATTGGGTACATTTGTTTCAATCGCATTTTTAATCATATTGCCTAAAATACGTTTAAGCAGTACTTTATCGGTTGACAAGATGAAGTTTTGAGATTTTTCGCCAATAGTTATAGGTTTGCCATTGTTAAGCTCGTGTTTGGCGTATATTTTTTGCAGTTCATAAAGAAGTGGTTCAGTATTTATTTCTTCAATCGACAGTTGAAGTTCGCCACGTTCTGCTGCCCCAAATTCGCGTTGGGATTGTATTTCGTCGATTAGGCTCTTAGATGCATCTTCGATGGTTTGCGCAAGATCGCGTATTTCTTCTGGATCCCGTAGGTCTTTAATGATTGATGATAAGCCTGAGATTGCTCCGGCACTATTTAAGATATCATGAATAAAAACCCTTTCCAGAGATCTTCTTCTTTTGTCGGCACTAATGTCAAGCACTGAAAAAACGGTTAACTGTTCATTGCCAATTTCCAGTGGATTTGCCGTTACTTCAAGGTCTAATGCGTCATTATCGATTGTAAGAATCTGACACTCCTTTGTTGCCCGTTTCCCGGTATGCGATTCTTTAATGGCATTAAATGCACCACACGTTTTGCATTGTTCTGACGCACCACAGCCATTAAGCGATCGAAACGCGTTTATGCAATTAATTGTTTCTCCCGGGCGTTTCCCGATTATTGGGTCGTGGTTCAGAGTTTTACAAAAATCGGTGTAACTTTTATTGGCATAAATTACCTCGCGGTGTTTATTCAGAATAAGAACCATTTGCGAAATGGATTCCACAAAACTTAATAATTGTTTGTTTTGAAGGATGAAATGGGATTGGTTCTCTAATTGCCTTGTTGTATTACGCGTAGCCCTTTCAGGACTGGCCATAGGAAAATTTTCAATCATGTGTACGTCCTTTCTAATGGTTTGCGCCATAAAAGTAAGAATGCCTGAGAAAAAAATCAATATTTGAAGATTTATTTTAAGGTAAATAGTAATGATTTTATTAAAATATCTTCCAATGCCATAAAGTTGGTTCTGAGGATTGTAAAGAAAAGAGCGTTTAAAAAGTTTAGAAAAGCTTTTTAAACGCTCTGTGTATATTCATTAACCCAAATGTTATACTGCCTTTTTAGCCCAGGCTGTACCCATTGGCAATACAGTTTTGCCTGCCAGATCGTTAATAATAATAGCAGCCATCATGTACCAGGCTGATAAAGCACAAAAGATGAGCTCGAAACCGGCAACCACATTCATTTTTGGAAATCCAAAATGACCAAAAATCAACAGGATAAAACCAAGTTCCAATAACACAAAAGTAATCGTCATGGCTTTGTGTACATAAAATGAAGCAATCATCATTATAAAGGTGTATAAAGCCCATGCCACCAAATACCAACCTACATCGGTATGTGATGCTGCGTAGATGTTAAAATGGTTTAACAACCAGATAATTCCCAGGCCGATCCAAAACGAACCATAAGCTACAAAAGCACTGAATCCAAAGTTATTGCCTACTTTCTGTTCCATAAATCCTGCAATCATTTGTGCCAGTCCGCCAAATATAAAACCCATCGCCAATACCGGGCCAATACCTAATAAACCAATGTTGTGAATTTGTAAAAGAAGGGTGGTTAATCCGAATCCGGCCAGTCCTACAACTGCCGGATTCCCAATTTTTTGAGTACTCATTCTTAAAAGTTTAAAATAGTTGAAATTTTGAGGCAACGAAAATAGGATTTCAGGCAAAACAATTAACTGTTATTTACTTTTGTGTGAACGGTTTAATGTTTTATTGATTTTAAAAAAGTTATGAGATACGGGGTGTGCGTTGTATAAAATAGAAAGAGCCATTCATTAAAGGATGGCTCTTTCTATTTATTATATTAAAAAGTTTATGTTTTTTACATACTTTTTATTTCACTTACCAGGCTTGTAATCGATTTCTTGGCATCGCCAAACAACATACGTGTTTTGTCGTTAAAGAACAGGAAGTTTTCGATTCCTGCATAACCTTTACCCATACCACGTTTCATTATAATGATGTTTTTTGCCAGATGAGCGTCGATGATTGGCATCCCGTAAATCGGGCTGCTCGGATCGTCGTATGCTGCCGGATTAACCACATCGTTGGCTCCCACGACTATTGCCACATCAACATTTGGCATATCAGGATTAATGTCGTCCATTTCTACCAGTTGTTCGTAAGGAACGTCGGCTTCGGCCAGCAACACATTCATGTGTCCCGGCATACGACCAGCCACCGGGTGAATGGCATATTTCACTTCAACACCTTTACTTTCCAGTAACGAATCAAGTTCGTGAGCAATGTGCTGCGCCTGCGCAACGGCTAAACCATAACCAGGAATAACAACCACTTTCTGCGAATAGCTTAACAGAACTGCAGCGTCGCTTAAAGTAATTTCCTTAATGCTTCCCTGTTCGCGGTCAGCAGCAGCACCACCACCGCCAAAAGCACCAATAATTACATTTATCAGCGAGCGGTTCATTGCACGACACATTTGAATGGTAAGAATTGTACCTGCAGCACCTACCAAAATACCACCAAGAATCATGGCTTCATTTTGATAGATAAAACCGGCCATTGCAGCTGCGATACCCGTTAATGAGTTCAGTAATGAAATTACTACCGGCATATCGGCGCCACCAATCGGCATTACAAAACTTACTCCGTATACAATGCTTAATACCAGCAGTCCGTATACAAGGAAAGAAACGGTTGTTTGATCGAATCCACCAAATAGAACCAGCAGAATGATAACAACAATCAACAACATGAAGAACAGGTTCAGGTAGGTCATGAATTTGGCAAAAATATCACCTACTTTACCATCCAGTTTTCCATAAGCAACCATACTACCACTAAAGGCAATACTACCTACAACCAGGCCAAGCAAGGTAACCAAAAGTGCCTGGCTCGGGTTTTTTGTGAACTCGATTAAAGCCACAGCTGCTGATGCTGCACCACCGGTAGCATTAAAGAACGATACCATTTGAGGCATAGCCGTCATTTTTACTTTTCGGGCCATTATGGTTCCAACTACTGCACCGGCTGCAATAATAAGGATTACGGCAGCTGCATTGGCTAATGAAATTCCTTCACCGGCAGCATCTTTATTTAATAGCAGGGTTGTAATCATTGGAAGGATCATACCCGAGGCAGCCCAGAAGTTTCCTTTACGGGCGGTGGCAGGATTACTTTCCAGTTTCAGCCCAATAACAAACATGATGGCTGAAAGAAGATAACTGTATTCCAGAACAACTTGTCCCGGCATTAATGTATTGAGTAAAATCATAGCGTTCATCGTTATTTTTTCTTCTTTTTAAACATTTCGAGCATGCGGTCTGTAACAACAAATCCTCCGGCCACGTTTAGCGTAGCCATAAACAGGGCAATTGCACCCAGTATCCACTCAAAAGTAGATGATGCGTGACCAACAAGAATAATTCCTCCAATTATAATTACACCGCTAATAGCGTTGGCTCCCGACATAAGGGGAGTGTGCAATACCGACGGAACATTGGAAATTACCTCGAATCCAAGAAATATCGATAACACTATAATGAATATAGCATCTTTATTTTCGGTTAAAAAAGTTAATATACTTTCCATAATTGATTCATTTATTTGGTTTCGATAACTGATTTAACACGTTCGTTGTAAATCTCTTTCGCATGTGTGATACAAGTTCCTTTTACAATATCGTCTTCAAAATTCAGGTTCAATTCACCTTCTTCTCCAATCATTAACTTCATGAAGTTCAATACGTTTTTACCGAACATACGACTGGCATCAACAGGTTTTTGTGCCGGGTAATTGGATTGTCCAATTATCGAAACGCCATTGTATTCAACAATTTCGTCATTCTTGGTGAGTTCGCAGTTCCCACCTGTCGATGCTGCCAGGTCGATTATTACCGATCCCGGTTTCATTGCTTCAACAGCTTCTTTCGGAATCAGTAGTGGAGCTTTACGTCCCGGAATTTGAGCCGTGCAAATCACTACATTCGATTTGGCAGCAACTTCATTAATCTTGTCCTGTTGTTTCTTTTTGTATTCTTCGGTTTGTTCAACGGCATATCCACCGGCAGCTTTGTCTTCTGTTGCACCTTCTACTTCAACAAACTTACCACCCAAACTCATCACCTCTTCTTTAACAGCCGAACGTACATCGAAAACCTGTACCTGGGCACCCAGTTTTCGCGAAGTTGCAATGGCATGTAAACCTGCAACACCGGCACCCAGAATAAGCACATTGGCCGGACGAATGGTACCGGCAGCTGTCATAAACATTGGGAAGAAGGTAGGCAGTTTTGTCGCTGCCTCCAGTACAGCCATGTATCCCGAAACCGTTGCCATCGATGACAATATGTCCATGGCCTGTGCACGTGTTGTACGTGGAATAAGGTCGAGACTAAATGTTGTGATCCCCTTGGCGAGGAAAGTTTTTACCAGTGCAGTATCCCATAAGGGATTAAAAGCACTAATCCAAACTTGCGACTCCTTAATCTTTTCAATGTCACCGTCAGCCGGTGGCTGAATTTGAAGAAGAACTTCAGCTTTGGCAAACATATCCACGCGTGAAACAATTTTTCCACCAACAGCCTCGTAGTCGGCATCAGTGGCAAAAGCAGCTTCTCCGGCACCTTTTTCAACCAATACCTCAACTTTCAGATCGGTAAAAACTTTAACGGTTTCCGGGAGTAAAGCTACACGTGTTTCTTTGCCGTGTTCTTTTAATAATCCAAGAATCATAAATTTTGATTTAGATATTTATTTTCTGAAAACAAAACTATAAAATATATTTGACCGTGTGCGCTAACGGTTGAGGTTTTAATCATGATATGCAACAGTTTTTTCATGAACCAAAGTCACACAGTTATTTTATATCGCCAGCTATATCGCCAGAATCAGCTTTTAATGGTTGAGTAAAATATGCTGTTAATGCTTATAATCAGTAAAATAATGCGAAAATATATTGTGTATAGAGGAGCAAAATGATTAGGAATGCATTCCTAACAAGTTGAACGGAGACTCCATGAAATAATCATTAAACAATAAGAATGTTTGCGCGATGAACACAAAAAAACAACAACAATAAAGAACTGTGACCAATTGGTTTCTTGGATTTCATGTCGCGATTTTACATCGCAAACTTCGCCCGGACAATATTGTACTAAATTTTCTTATGTTGTCTGTTGATTTGAAAAGTAGGAATAATCAAGGAAGGAGAGATGATTAGCACGAGAGGGTTGATTATTTTTTCTCAATTGTTTCAACATAAAGTTGTTCCACCTTTTCGCGTGCCCACGGCGTTCGGCGTAAAAACTTCAGGCTCGATTTTAAACTGGGATTATTTCGGAAAGAATTGATGCGAATAATATCTCCCAATTCCTCCCAGCCATAGTAGCTTACCAGGTACACTAAAATAGCCTCAAGTGTTTTCCCATGAAACGGATTGTTGGGTTGGTTTTGAGGCTCTTTATGTGCGTTACGTTCCATATTAAACTACGGTAATCAATTGTTCTTCTTTTTCAATAAGCTGCCCGAATGGTGTAACCTGAATATTGAATTTTGCCAGACAGGCTTCCACTTCAGGAAGTGCTTCCGGTTCAACAGCCAGCAACAAACCTCCGCTGGTTTGCGGGTCGCACAGAATATTTTTATAGGCTTCGTTTTTCATCGAAACGTTATGTCCGTAACTGTCCCAGTTGCGCAAAGTACCACCCGGAATACAGTTTTGTTGCAGGTAAGGTTGAAGCATTGGTAGCGTTGGAATTTTTTCGTATTCTATTTGTGCCGATAAATTGCTTCCCTCGCACATTTCGGTAAGATGGCCCAGCAGTCCAAATCCGGTAAC
>DASQBW010000861.1:0-16365 GCA_035635015.1 Draconibacterium sp.
TTGATGTACCATACATCAACCAGATTGAATTTAAATACCTTCCAAAACTCAGAAAGCTGCTGCACATCATTGCTTCAGAAGCGCCTTTTACTCCAAATGTTAGTAAATTAGCAAGTTCAGTTGAGACGTCGCGTGCAACCATTATGAATTACCTGAAATATTTGAAGCACGCCCGACTGATCAACCTGCTTTATGAAAACGGCGGAAGTGATGATGACCAGATGAAGAAGCCGGACAAAGTGTATATGCACAATACCAACCTGCTAAACGCTATTGCTCCGAATAATTACGATAAAGCCACGGTAAGACAAACGTTCTTTTACAACCAGGTTGGCTATGTATGCCAGCTGGCGAAATCGCCTGCTGCCGATTTTTGCGTCAACGGAAAATACAAATTCAATGTTGGCGGACGAAAACTAAAACCTGAAACAGGAATTTACGCTGCCTCAGATGTAATTGAGGTTGGCCAGGGAAATAAAATTCCATTATGGCTCTTTGGATTCCTTTACTAGATACCGGATACTAGATGCTGGATATTGATAAAAAACAGATTATAACAATATAAAGTAAATGTCTTATAAGAAACTTGAAATATGGCAATTGGCAAATGAACTGGTAATTAAGGTTCATAAAATGACCATGGAAGAACTGCCGGGTTTCGAGTTATACGAAGAAGGCAGTCAGATAAGACGTTCATCGAAATCGACAAAATCGCAAATTGTTGAAGGTTACGGAAGAAGAAGATATAAAATGGATTTTTTACGATTTCTAACCTATTCAATTGCATCGAATGATGAATCAATCGACCACTTGGAGAACCTTTTTAATACAGGATCTCTGAAAAACGAAGAATTATATATCGAATTAAAAAACTTAGCAAACTTATTGGGCAGAAAGCTAAACAACTTTATAAGTTCTGTGGAAAAACAACACAACTCATTAGCAGAACCAATTGAAGATTATTATACAAATATTGAAAATCAAGCATCAAGTATCCCGGATCAAGAATCAAGCATCTAGAATCAAGTTTCCAGAATACAGCATCCAGGATCAAACAAAGAAATATCAATTTTAAACTAAATAAATTAAAGACGAATGAAGATGGCAAAACAAAAAAAGATGGTAACATGTGACGGAAACTACGCCGCGGCGTATATGAGTTACATGTTCAGCGAAGTCGCCTGTATTTATCCGATCACTCCGTCGTCAACAATGGCAGAGTACGTTGATGAATGGGCTGCTTTTGGAAAGAAAAATATGTTTGGTCGCCCAGTACGTTTGGCAGAAATGCAAAGTGAAGCCGGTGCTGCCGGTGCTGTTCACGGAGCACTGCAATCGGGTGCCTTAACTTCTACTTACACTGCATCACAGGGTTTATTATTAATGATCCCTAACATGTACAAAATTGCAGGTGAGTTATTACCAACCGTATTTCACGTAAGTGCACGTGCCTTAGCCGGTCACGCATTATCAATTTTTGGCGACCACAGCGACGTTTACGCTGCCCGTCAAACTGGTTTTGCAATGTTGGCTTCAGGTTCGGTACAAGAAGAAATGGACCTTGCAGGTGTTGCTCACCTGGCTACTTTGAAATCAAGAGTTCCTTTCCTTGCTTTCTTCGACGGATTCCGTACATCACACGAGGTTCAGAAAATTGAAGCAATCGACATGGAAGACATGAGACCTTTGGTTGACCAGGAAGCCATTCAGGAATTCCGCAATCGTGCGTTAAACCCTGAGAATCCTGTAACCCGTGGTACAGCTCAAAACCCTGACATTTTCTTCCAGGCAAAAGAATCAGCAAACAAATTTTACGATGCAGTTCCTGATATTGTTGCTGATTACATGGATCAGATTAGCAAATTGACAGGTAGAAAATACCGTCCTTTCACTTATTACGGTGCACCTGATGCTGAAAACGTAATTATTGCAATGGGTTCGGTTACCGAAACCATTAAGGAAACGATCGACTACTTGGCGGCTCAAGGCAAAAAAGTTGGTTTAATTAATGTTCACCTGTTCCGTCCATTCTCAGCAAAACACTTTGTTGAAGCATTACCTGATTCAGTAAAACGTATTGCTGTATTAGACCGTGCTGCTGAGCCGGGATCAACCGGAGAGCCATTATTCCTTGATGTTCAGTCGCAATTCTACGGAAAAGAAAATGCACCTGTTATTGTTGGTGGTCGTTACGGTTTAGGATCAAAAGATACTACTCCTTCACAAATTCTTTCGGTTTACGAAAACCTTGAAATGAAAGAGCCAAAAGGCAACTTCACAATTGGTATCGTTGATGATGTGACGTTCAAATCACTTCCATTGAAAGAAGAAATCAACATGACTCCGGAAGGAACTTACCAGGCTAAATTCTACGGTTTGGGTTCTGACGGTACTGTTGGTGCAAACAAAAACTCGATTAAAATTATTGGTGACGCAACAGATAAATCATGTCAGGGATACTTCCAGTACGACTCGAAAAAGTCGGGAGGTTTCACTTGTTCACACTTACGCTTCGGGGATAAACCAATCCGATCAACTTACCTTGTTACCACTCCTGACTTTGTTGCTTGTCACGTTCCGGCATATGTAAATATGTACGACGTGCTTAAAGGCCTGAAAAAAGGTGGTTCTTTCTTGCTGAACTCTATTAACGATGCAGAAGAAACCAAAAAGCAGTTGCCTGATACAATGAAGAAATATTTGGCCGAGAATGATATCAATTTCTACATTATTAACGGTACTAAACTGGGTGAAGAGATTGGTTTGGGAACGCGTACCAACACCATCATGCAATCGGCTTTCTTTAAGATCACTGAAGTGATTCCTTACGAACTAGCTGTTGAGAAAATGAAAGCAGCTATCGTAAAATCATACGGTAATAAAGGAGAGCACATTGTAAACATGAACTACGCAGCGGTTGACGCCGGTGGTAAAAACGTAGAAAAAGTTGACGTTCCTGCTGAATGGGCAGCTATTGTTGTTGCTGATGATGCAAGTGCTGATGCTGATCGTCCGGAATACATTACAAAAGTAGTTGACGTGATCAACGCACAAAAAGGCGATGATCTTCCTGTTTCTACTTTTGCAGGTTCAGAAGATGGACAATTCCCATTGGGAACAGCAGCATACGAAAAACGAGGTATCGCAGTAAACGTTCCTGAATGGCAGGTAGAAAATTGTATTCAGTGTAACCAGTGTGCTTACGTTTGTCCTCACGCAGCTATTCGTCCGTTCCTGATGACAGAAGAAGAAGTTGCTGCTGCACCTTCAGGTACTGAAACAAAAACTGCAACTCCTGCCAAAGTATTTGGTGGATTGAATTTCCGTATCCAGGTATCGCCACTTGACTGTACAGGTTGTGGTAACTGTGCCGATGTTTGTCCGTCGAAAGTGAAGTCGCTTGTAATGAAGCCACTTGCAACTCAGCAGGCAGAAGTTGGTCGTTGGGATTTCATGGACAAAAAAGTTACGGTTAAAGAAACTGTTGTTGACAAAACAAAATCAGTTAAAAACTCACAGTTCGCTCAGCCATTGTTCGAGTTCTCGGGAGCTTGTGCAGGTTGTGGTGAAACTCCATACATTAAACTGATCACTCAGCTTTACGGTGAAAGAATGATGGTTGCCAATGCTACAGGTTGTTCTTCAATCTATGGTGGTTCTGCTCCGTCAACTCCTTACTGTAAACACAAAGAGTCTGGTCATGGTCCGGCTTGGGCTAACTCACTGTTCGAAGATAACGCCGAATACGGTTTTGGATTTGCTGAAGGTGTTAGCGCACAACGTAACCGTATTGCCGACATTATGACTACTGCCCTTTCAAATGGTGCTTCTGACGCTGAGAAAGAAGTATTTGGCGAATGGCTGGAGAAAAAAGACAATGCCGAAGGTTCGGTAGTGGCTACCAATAAAGTACTTGACGTTATTAAAGGCAGCGACAGTCAATATGCAAAAGACATCTTATCGTTGAAACAATACCTGGTTAAAAAATCGATTTGGGTATTCGGAGGTGACGGATGGGCATACGACATCGGTTACGGTGGTTTAGACCACGTAATGGCAAGTGGCGAAGATGTAAACGTATTGGTAATGGATACCGAGGTTTACTCAAACACCGGTGGTCAGGCTTCTAAATCTACTCCGGTTGGGGCAGTGGCTAAATTTGCTGCTTCGGGTAAGAAAATCCGTAAGAAAGACCTTGGTGCGATGATGATGAGTTATGGTTATGTTTACGTTGCACAGGTTGCAATGGGTGCTAACCAAAGTCAGTACTTTAAAGCATTAAAAGAAGCTGAAGCTTATCCTGGTCCATCGTTGATTATTGCTTACTCGCCTTGTATTAACCACGGCTTACGTGCAAGTATGGGACGTACACAGGAAGAAGAGAAAAAAGCAGTAGAAGCAGGATATTGGCAATTGTTCCGTTATAATCCGCTGTTGGAAGAAGAAGGTAAAAACCCATTCCAACTGGATTCAAAAGCTCCGGATTGGTCTAAATTCCAGGAATTCCTGAATGGCGAGGTTCGCTATACTTCATTGAAGAAAACATTCCCGGCACAAGCTGACGAATTGTTTACTGCCTCAGAAGAGAATGCAAAATGGCGCTATGCTTCATACCAACGTATGGCAGCTATGGATTATTCAAAACCTGAAGAAGGAGAAGAATAGAAATTATTCGAGCTATATAGAAAAGCCGCTTCGTTTTGAAGCGGCTTTTTTTATCGAATAAATTTCTAATCATTTTTCTGTTGATAAAGTTGTTCAATTTCGGCTTCAGACAATGCTCTGTCGTATAATCTAAAATCATCCAGAAATCCTTTGAAGTATGGATCAGGAGCAAAACGACTTCTTCCGAGCCAGTTTGCTGTGGTTGGTTTGTTTTGAGGTTTCAGACAATGCTCATCGGTGCTTACTTTTTTGCCGTTAACATACAAGGTAACAATCCCTTCGAGTGGTACATTTTCTCCCTTTGTATTCTTTTGTATTCCGAGCGAATTTGGCAATTCAGCATCGTAGGTTATCACAAAATGATTCCATTCGTTCAGTTCCAAATCGTAATTTAAGTAGGCATCAGGAGGAGTAGCGGCCTGGTCGAGTATACTCTCAACGGCTATGTCTTCATAAAACACCCACTGATCGAACCACATTGGTGATTGCCCCCGGGCTCCCCTGCCAACAAGCCATGTAACGGAATTCCCCGACATAGGTTCGTCCTGATTAAAATCGAGAATACGCTCCCATGTTTTTCCGGTCTCCGGTTTGCACCATATACTTATTGAATAATTGCCGTTAAAATAAACCTTATTTGAAGGAAACTCCACATAATCATCCGTCCCGTCGAAATATACTGCTCCATTGCCAACAGCACTTTCAGGTTTTATTTCTGCACCTATCAATTTTGCATCGTATTTATTGGGGCCCGAGTCCTGACCGTTTTCGTCGAAAGTAGCATGAATAACCACACCTTTGTTGAGTTGTGTGCATGACGTAAGGCTAAAAACAAAAATGATAAAAAGAATGGATTGCAATTTCATAATTAAACGAATTTAAATGATTTACTTTTTGGTTTACTGTAATGATATAATTAATTGTATATTTATTTCACTAAAATTATAAAACTAATCTTATGAATTCTAAAACTTTACGTCAATTCTTTTTGTTGTTAACCGTTTTTACGCTAAGTGCACAGTTTATTTTCGCTCAGACTCCCCAACGGAGGCGGGCTTCGCAGGAAGTTAGAACCGTTCATTTTGATGATCTGAGGATGAGTGATCCCTACATCCTGGCAGATCCCGTAACTAAGATGTATTACCTAACAAGTTCAGGCGGTCGTATGTGGAAAAGTGAGGATTTAAAGATGTGGACCGGCCCATATAACATTATTGACATCGATCCCAACTCCTGGATGGGAGGCAGTCCATCAATATGGGCAGCAGAACTGCATTATTACCAGGGTAAATACTATTACTGTGCAACGTTTACCAATTCCGATATTATAATTGAAAAGGTACCCATGCGTTACGATATTGAACGAAGAGCATCGCATATTTTGGTATCGGACAAAGTAGATGGTCCGTATAAAGTAATGAATGATGAACTTTATACACCAGACGATCAGTCGACACTTGACGGAACACTTTATGTTGAAGACGGCGTACCTTATTTCGTGTATTGCCACGAATGGATGCAAATTGTTGACGGAACAATGGATGTGGTTCAACTCAAACCAGATCTTAGTGGCACAGTAGGAGAAGCAAAGACACTATTCCGTGCCACCAGTGCTGACTGGGCAGCGGAAATGAATTCGATTGAAGAAATTACTTTTGGTGTGGAGTTACCGGGATGGGTAACCGATGCACCTGAGCTATTCAGAACCCAAACCGGTAAACTGGGAATGTTGTGGTCGAGCTGGGGCGAACATCAGTATGCTCAGGGCGTAGCGTATTCCGCTTCAGGAAAAATAAGCGGACCGTGGATTCAGGAAGAAGATGCATTAATTGGCGATAACGCCGGACATGGCATGCTCTTCCGCACATTCGAAGGCAAACTTTTACTGGTAATTCATTATGCAAGTCTGGCAAACGGACGTAAACCAATATTCTTTGAAGTGGACGATTCCGGTGATAAGATTAAAGTACTCAACCGCTATAATCCTTAAATTTTAGCTCATCTTTACACTAAAATACATTGAGGTTGTAACCTCACACGAGTGACAAACCAGACGAAAAAATTATAAATGATTATAAAAATGGATGGCCCGGTAATTTATGCCGGGCTTTTTTGTTTGCAAGAATGTACCTGACATACGAATTTGCAGAAGACCAAAACTGATTTCAATTTTTCCTTTCCAAAACGAATACACCACAAACATTTTCGCTGTCGAATGTTGAACCAACTATTTTATTTTCAGAGATACGGTGCACTTCGAAAGTATTGGGCAAATAGCTTATTTCGCGACCGTTTTGCAGGGCTTTAACATCAACACTCTCCAATAATAGTTTCCCATTGTTGATGCTACCGTTTACCTTTTCGGTCACCTGAATGCTATAGTTATTCTCCACCTCTTCGGTAAAGGAAAACACGCCGCTTACTTCGTCTCCATTTTGAGTTAGTTCGACCTCTCCCTGCGAGTTCCCGTATTCAAAATCTTCGTTGTAGATCCAGGTTCCAGTAATGTTCATTGTAGTAATTTTGGTGACAAACTTAACTATTTTGCCGTTGTTCCTCTGAATAAATAAGATCTGTTACCGAAATTTGTAGCCAACAGAAAACATAAAAGCCCTGTTTTTTAAGGTTGTATTTGCATCTGTTCCGGGTGCAATATTATTCAATCCAAAGTGAGCGCTGTACTCGATAATAAATGAATTGAGAACCATTCCTCCTCCAACACCAAGCCCCACTTCAAGTCGTTTAAAATCATCATCATCGTCTGCCCCCCAGGTGATGTCATTTTCCAGGGAATATAAATCGCCACCAGAACCGGGATCCATTTTTGATTTACCTGTCAATCCCCATCCCAAAAAAGTTCCTGCCAACGCATAAATTTCTGTTTTACCAACATCTCTGTAAACCCTCATATACAAGGGAACATCTAAATAAATCGTATTTACTTTTGATTTTGAGCTCAGGCTAACACCTTCTGTAAATTCAATGGTATTAACCTTAACTCCTTTTGTAGTAAACAGCAAAGCTGTTTCTAAACTAAAACCATCAAATAAACCTATTTCCAACGTTGGCCCCATATGAAATCCGGATACCATTGAAAAATCATAGCTAAGGTTCTCGTCTCCATCTTTCACTAAAAGATCCGACAATGTGTATCCCGCTTTAATGCCAAAAGTTTGAGCACATAGACTACCTGTCAAAGTGGACAGAAGAAGGATCATTAGGAATCGATAGCGAATGGTCATACTATATTCTGATTATAACAATGTTATCAAAACTTTTCAACCGTATTGATAAACGGCAAACTTTCTTTCTGTTTCTGAATGAGCAGATATAATTCTTAACGGTGATGAACGGTAAAAGTTTAACGAACAATTGTTTTAGGGGATACGCATTACTGAAACACAAAATAACTTTCTCAATTTATGCTGAAGTCAACAAATCAATCAACTTGTCACATCCTCCTTTTTGGATATATTCCGAATGCTCTTCTGCCGTAGTAAATGTTTGTCCACAAATTTTGCTACAGCTTACCTCTCCCCTGTTTTCCAGCAGGAAATCGCGCATTTTTTCTTCTACTCCGGGAACGATAAATCGTACTTCTCCCGGATTTTCGCTGAACCACTTCTCGGCCCCCAGATAAACAGCAGCGCCAAGGGCACCACAAGCATTGCCGCTTAATCCGATACCACCTGCGAAACCGGCCAGCATCATTGCTTTTTCTTTACTCGCACCCATTTTCTCGGCTACAATACTGGCGCAACTGACAACAGTATTTGCAGAACTTTCGGGCGTTAATGCCAGGCTTTTATCTGCAACTGCAACTGCCTCGGGCGCCCAGCGGCCAATCAACCGGGCGCAGTTCAGCGGTTTTCCGGTTATAAAAAACTTTATCTGCCCCAGCATTGATTTCTGGTTACAGTTTGTAATATCGCGGCAATTTACACTCGGTTTTCTTTGGGTAAAGGAATCGACCAAATCGCGGGCAGCCGAAATAGCCAGCGTAGTAGCAGCATTTTGATCTTTCGTTCTTCGGTTGGCCTCGGCACCGGCTGCAAGAGCGGCTCCCCAAAGCATTCCGCATTGATGCCCCTCTTGCAAAATACCGCCACATAACGGTCCGGTTGCCTTCTCCACTTCACTGTCACGCTGTCCGAAATTTTTATTTACCACCGAATATATCGCCCCGGTGCAGCCTACTTTAAACAGGAGACTTCGGGCTTCTTTTCTTGCTGAGCAGGTGTTTTTCATCTAATTGAATTATGAGTTAGTTGATATGATTTCAGCAATTACAGGACGTGTTTTTTCAATCCTGTTCAGATCAAGTTGTAATCCGAGTGGCTCGTATACTTTAGCAAAATATTCATAGATTTCTTTTACTGCTTCAAAAGGCGCCATAACCGACTGTGCAGCAGTGGCACCTGAATTATTTACTACGGAAGTATCGATGCCTTTGTTTAATAAAGCTTTAACTATTTCGGTGCGGCAGAAAAAAGCAGCGGTGTGCAGTGCAGTTGAACCATCGTTATTAATAACATTCAGGTCGGCTCCGGCGTCGATCAATACTTTGGCAATTTCTGTTTTTCCGAATACACAGGCAGTCATTAACGGACTTGAACCACCTGCAGGCTCTTTTTCATTCAAATCGGCACCCGATTCAATTATTCTTTTTACTGTTTCCAAATCTCCGGCAATTACTGCTGCATGAATACTGTTCCCGCTTTGAGGCGCTGTGTTTGTTTCTGTTGTTTCTGTTTTCTGTTCTTCATTGTTTGTTCCAGGATAAGCAGTAAAAGCAGCCAAGATAATTACTATTGACATTACTGCAGTGGCAATTGTTTTTGTATTAATCTCACGCTGACAAATGGTTCGCCACGAGCATATAAGCAGGTTTGAAAGGCCAAAAGTTAATAATGTTACCATGAGGAATTTTACTATCGGCGGAATAGGTAATGCAATAATCGACAATGCAACCACTCCAAGTACAATTGTATGAATAATGTAAACCGAGTAAGAATTGCGGTTCAGTTCGTCCATAAGCGCGTACTTTTTGTTTAAACTGTGACGGAAACCGTAAAGAAATACATACAGCAAAGTAAGTTGCGATGCCACGCCAAAAGCATAATAAGCAACACGGTCGGCAAACTGCGAAATGAAATAATAGTTACGTCCCGGATCGATAATATTAAAAAACGTATTCAGAGCAACGGCGGTAAAAATACCAAGTGTGAAGGTCAACACAACATTTGCGATAATATAAAGTCGTTTGTTCTTTTTGGTGGATTCGAAAACTTTTAATTTGTAACAAAGCGAGCCAAGCATAAACGACATAAAATATACAATCAAACGCTCGCGCTGAAAATGAAGGATGGCAGAATCGTACCAGCCGTTAAGTCCCAGTTGTGCAATCGTAACACTCGATACGACGCCAACCACAAACATTACGACTACTGCAGTTTTCAGGTTAATTTTTAACGACAGCACCTTGGTTTTTGCCAACATCAGGTAAATCACTTGAAATAGAAACAGTACAGGCAAAAACCACAACCAGTTTTGTGCCGGGTTATTGGCATAAAAACTCAGGTCGCTTCCGGCCCGTTCAAAAAAGTGAAAGTACGAGAACCATTCTTCCTGAGGTAAACCCCGTGAATATAAAAAGATAAATTTGTAAGCAGGAATCAAAGTAAAAACGGCGATTACCCAAGGTATTAAAATACGTTTCACTTTTGATTTGATGAATTCAATTGATGTTTTCGACTTCAACGACATCGGGATTAAATATCCGGAGATAAAGAAGATCGTAAACATTATAAAAAGATCGAGATACAAACGGATCATTCCGATTGAATTTGCTTTTACCGGATCAACAACAATCCAAGAGTTTTGCAAAACATGTTCATAAACCAATCCTGAGTGTAAAACCACAACAAGAAAGATCATTAATGTTCTAAGATGGTCGAGAAAATAAATTCGTGTTTTCATACGATTGAAGTTTTTAATTGTTTTTGGCATCGTCTGGAATTCGCATGAGATCGTGTTAGTATCATCTGTTTGAATTCCGTGTCATGCTCATTTCATTATTTTTAATTCAGTCGGAATACGGAAGCCCGAAGCCCGAAGTTTTTCGTTGATGTAAAGGTCGTGTGAAGCGTGACGCAAGTCTAATGAACTATACAGCCAGGTATATGAAGTTTGCTGAAGGCTTAAAACTTATGATGCAAGCATACAAATTATGATGCAACAGATGACGCAAAGCCCTGAAAAGCGTGCTAAATCAGCGTTATAAGAAGTACTCAAAAAATCGAATTACAACTTAACCACAAAGTCACCAAGTGCACAAAGACGTCCTAAATTCAATTCCAAAACTTTGAATATCCATAGTCGATCATGGCTATGACGTCACCCTGAATTTATTTCAGGGTTTATTTACTTTAAACTGATTTTCTGGTGTGTGAGATGCTGAAACAAGTTCAGCATGACGTAACAATGTAAAGTGTCAAATAAAACGGATATTCATAATATGACCAAAATAACGCCTGGAATAAGCGACATACAAACAGTTTTTGTATTTTTAGGATCGTATTTATCCGAAGCTGACAACTATGCCGAATCTTAACACCGCAGAAAAAAACTTTCTAAACCAAATTACTCAGCTTGTTGAGGAGAACATTTCCAACGAGCAGTTTGGTGTTTCGGAGTTGGCAGATGCGGTTGGTATGAGTCGCTCAAACCTCTTACGAAAAATCAAAAAAATAACCGATTTGTCCGCCAGCCAGTTTATTCGCAATGTGCGTTTAAAATATGCAGAAGAATTGCTTCAGGAAGGATCGTACACCGTTTCGGAAGTTTCGTATAAAGTTGGTTTTGGCAGCCCCTCGTATTTTATAAAATGTTTCCGCGAATTGTATGGTTACCCTCCCGGTGAAATGAGCATGCACAAAGAGCAGGAAGAGCAAGAAGGGCAGGAAGTGGAAATTGAATCGGAGCTACAGGCACCCGTTCCGACGAAGAAGTTTCCGGTTTTAATGATCTCTTTTTTAGCGATTGCCATAATTGCTGCGGTATTGTACTTTGTCTTGCGCCCCAATTCGGACAGTGGTAATAAGGTGAAATCAATTGCCGTGCTGCCATTTTTAAACGACAGCAACGACACCACGAACGTTTATATCATTAACGGCCTGATGGAGGCGACTCTGAACAACCTGCAACAAATTAAAGATCTTAGGGTAATCAGTCGCACTTCGGTTGAACAGTACCGCAACCTTCCAAAATCGACTCCCGAAATTGCGCGGGAACTAGATGCTACTTACCTGGTTGAAGGCAGTGGGCAAAAAATTGGTGACCAGATTCTACTCAATATACAATTGATAGAAGCGAAAACCGATAAACATTTGTGGAGTCAGCAATACCGGCGCGACACAAAAGACATTTTCACACTTCAGGCCGATGTAGCCAAAAGTATCGCCAAACAGATTAAAGTTATTGTTACTCCAGATGAAATAAAACGCATTGAAAAGGCACCTACCAATAACCTGGTCGCTTACGACCTCTTTTTAAAAGGATATGATTTGCTTGGTAATCCAACGGAAGAAAACTTGAAAGCGGCTATTCCTTATTTCAAACAAGCAATAAAACACGATGAAGAATTTGCACGTTCTTATGCCGGTATTGCTATCGCCTTTTATCTTTTAGACCAAAACAAAACGGAAAAACAGTTTGCGGATTCGATAAATTATTATGCCGATCAGGCGCTGTTTTATGATTCGAAACTACCACAAAGTTTAACAGCCAAGGCGCTTTTTTATATGGAACATAGTGAATATGAACTGGCTCTTCCATATCTTCAGAAGGCATTGGAGATCAGCCCTAATTCTGATGTCGTTTTAATTTTTCTGGTTGAATTATATGTGAATTATTTACCCAACACCGAGAAATATCTGGAATATGCTTTAAAAGGACTTGAAATTGATATTGTTGCGGCCTACGATTCATCAGCCGCAAGTTACAGTTACCTGCATATTAGTAATGCATTTATCCAATCGGGCTTTGTTGATGAAGCTGAAAAATATATTAATATTTCACTAGACTACCTACCCGAAAATCTTTACTCGCAATATGTAAAAGCATATATTGATTATGCACAAAATGAAAACCTGAATCAGCTAAATAAATCTTTGCTGGCAACCTCTGAAAAGGACCAAACCCGACTAGACATTTTACAGGAAGTAGCAAAATCCTATTATTACCTGCGAGATTTCAAAACAGCAGCTATTTACTACAAAGCTTTTGTTGATGCCAGAGAAATGTACCAGCTCGACATCTATCCATCCGAGAACGGGAAAATAGCGGTAACCTTTGATAAAGTGGGAGAACAGGAACTCTCTGACAAATATTTTGAGCAATACAAAATATATGCAGAAAATGATCCTTCAATTTACAGCAACCTTTCGCTGGCCTTTTACTTTGCATACAAAGGAAATGAGGAAAAGGCAATCGACTGTTTTAAGGCATTTACACAGAAGGATAATTACCATTACTGGACCATTCTTTTCACTCCCATCGATCCGCTAATTGACAATTTGCAGAAACATCCGGAATACAAAAAGGTGTTCCGCGAGATTGAAGCCAAATTCGATACTTATCACGAGCAAATCCAGATATCGTTGCAGGAAAAAGGATTGTTATAAAACCATGTACCAGCGTTCTAAGAAATACCTTTTTACCTAAAAACAACCATAAAAATTTCACAAGTTATATTGTATTACACAGCAGCCCTAAAAGTAAGAAAATTGACTTTTATCGCCAGGTTCCGTACATTTAATACATTAAATAAGTTTTGGAACTATTTGAACCCGGTATTAATTGATCGGATTCTAGTTGTGTTTGTTTAACCATTAAATCAAAACAAGATGACTAAATTCTTACTGTTTATCGCCTTTCTTTTAACATACACTGCCTACTTAGTAGTTTCATATTTCATTGTTAATAAGACCATTACCAAATACAAAAAAACTAATTTTATCGAAAACGCATTAATCATTTTATTATTTAACATCTTCTTTTTTGCCTTTATATTCGTAATTGGTCGCTTTATTAATATTAAACTTCTGGCAATTAGTCTCATTGCATCAAATATCGGGTTAATTTTTGCGAGCATTGTCTGGGGTCTCATCGGCAATTCACGTACCCCTTTCACCGATATTGGTGCATGGATTGGCTCCGATTTAGGAAGAAAAAATCCAAAGATTATGGTAATTGGCTCAATATTAAGCTTATTGGTACTTATTGCATTTCCGGTAATTATTGGATTTGTCCACTTTTCAAATGATGCTATTGAGATAATACGCATTCAAACAATTAAATACAGTTCGTTACTTATTATCAGTCTAACCTTATTAATGCTTCCATTAATAATTGGAATCCTAACATCGCCCTATATTGACAAAGACACCCGCGCCCGTTATTTTATTAATCAGTTTTCAGGCATGCTCGCTTACTCCCTCTTTATAAGCCTTCTCTTCTGGACATTAAACTATGGAGAAGCAGGTACTACTATAAATGTAGGTGATATCTCATTTATATTTAGCCCGGTTTTATTGGTCATAATTCTGGGATATCTGTTTCTTTTTTTAATTCTCCCGTACTTGATAGGAGTGCATAAATCAAAACAATTAAGGTCGTATTACCTCGAGAATAATGTTAAAATTTTAGATAAAATTATTGAGGTCATTAACCTTTCGGCACCGGAAGATATAAATGATGATATTGAACAAATAAAGACAATGCTTGTGGATGAATACAATACTTTAAGCAAATCAGATGTAAGTGTTATAACCGGTTTAAATTACGATCGAGCTAATGGCGAAGATGAAATTCCAGCTGAAGATCTTAGTATTTTTAGATCGTATAAATTAGCACGTAATTACGACATTCGTTTTACATATTATGATTTTTTGAATTCCACCTATTTAAAGTTAGAGGATATAACTGATAAGATTCAGAAGCATAAAAACAATCCAGACGAACGAAAAAAACTCCGGGAAAGCTATAACAAGCATTTCGAATCTTATAAAGAAGACCTTAATCATCAAAATTCAGGCAAAAGCAAATCAAATCCGGCACTTTGGGTAGCAATAATTACTGTTTTAACTCCTATTTTTAGCCAGCTGATGTCTGAATTTGGAAAATTCCTGATCGATATTTTTAAAAACTTATAATAACATACGACTGGCTTTATCGCTATTTCAATTTTTTTTATACTCCGCTGATTCAGAATAATGGCAGTATCAAACTCCTGTAATATTCGAGAACAAATGCAGATATAGCTGACAATTACATTAACGGTAGCTGTTCCAACTCGCATTTCATATTCATAATCCGGGACCAGCAATACCAAAGGAAAACAAGAATTAATTTTTGAGTATTTTAAACAGGCTGGCAACAAAACTCCCGAAAAGATTAAAACAACAGACTTGGATTAAACTTCAGTAAAATGGCAGTTGAAGCACACCATTAACAAATTGGTTTTAAGTTGGATCGGGAAACCGGAACAACATTTTGGTTCACCTTGTCCAAAATTATTCAGGAAACTCAGCTATCGTCTCTCAATATTGAAGAAAACCACGTGTTGAATTAAATTTCCGGAACTAACTTTTTCCTGCCAACTTCGTTTATTTACACGCACAAGAGTTAAACTTGTGCAGGATTATACGTTTAGTTCTAATCAGTAATACGGCAACTTGATATGAGCGAAGATTTTAGTATGGAAATAAAAGAACGTGAATGTTTTAAAGAAGGCATTTTTCGTGTCCTCGACAAGCTGCATACTGATTCAGCAAAGTATATAACACAATCCAATCGACAACATTACCACATTCACGAGGTACGTACTAACGTAAAGAAAATAAGAGGCTTACTCCACCTACTCCGGCACGAAATTGGCGAAGATAACTTTGAGGAGATGAACGACTATTATCGCGAAGTGGCACTGGAGGTGGCTGTACTGCGCGACGACACCTCACAAATTGAACTGCTCCAGGAAATAAAATTAAATGTACACGATTCCACTGTTTCAAAAACTCTAGACAAAATTATACGGCAACACCGCCAAAACCGAAAAAAGGCATTTGAAGGCTTTAAAGAATCCGGAAATGGCAGTAATATTAAGCAGATGATACTTAGCCTGCAACAGATGATGCATCGCCTGAATTTTACCGGTGATCCGGAAACTTTTATACTAAAAAGTCTGCAGCACATTTATGTGCGGGCGCGAGGTGCGTTTGAAACGACCGAATTAATAATTGATGACGAAATTTACCACTACTGGCGTAAACAGGTAAAATACCTGACATATCATTTAATGCTGCTCAACAAAGCCTGGCCCAACTCAATACGTGCCTACATCACCGATTTGAGTTTATTGGGAAGCACTCTTGGAAAACTGCACGACCTGGATTTATTCCAGGCAGCAATCAAAAGCAACACGATTTTAATTTCAGATAAAGATTCGCGTGCTAAACTGATGCGATATTTATACAACCGGCGGTTGGTATTGAGAAAACGCATTCAGGAGCTTGGCGGACTCTGTTTTGTAGAAAGCAGCGATGCTTTTGCCCTGCGCATTTTTAAAATCTGGGAAGATTCGGTGATGCATAAAAAACATCAAAAGCTTTTAAGACCCCAAAATCCGGAGAAAGACAATTA